>JAYEFX010000256.1:0-5880 GCA_034658775.1 Campylobacterota bacterium | reverse complement strand
CTGCCGATACCAGTGCTGATGCTTGGGACAGTACCAAAGAGTGGTTTGGTGACGTTTGGTATGAAATAAAACGACCTTTTAGCGACGATTAACAGTGAAACATATTATATTTGATATGGATGGTACGCTAGTAGATAGTGGAATCATGATTGCCAAAACCATAAACTTTGTACGGCAAAATATTGGACTTGAAGTACTTGATGCACAAATCATGCTTGAAAAAATCAACGATCCGCACATCAACTCTGCACAATATTTTTATGGGACCAATGATTTTACACAAGAACAAAGTGATCTATTTTCACAATACTATCATGAAAATTGTGTTGTAGGAGTAGAGCTATTTGATGGTATTTATGATCTGTTAGTCGATGTTTCTAAAAATTATCAATTAAGTGTAGCTACCAATGCTAGTAGTATTTTTGCCAATAAAATTTTAGCACATTTAAACGTTGATCATTTTTTTGATCATGTCATAGGAGCTGATATGGTTAAAGAGTCAAAACCCCACCCTCAAATGCTTTTAGATATCATGACGCAGTTTGATTTGCAAAAAGAAGCTTGCATACTTGTAGGAGACAGTCATAAAGACCTCTATGCTGCAAATAATGCTGGAATCAAGTCATATATAGTCAACTGGGGATTTACCCAATACAGTGATGAAAATGTCGTCCAAACAGTAGAAGAACTCAAACAAAAACTTAATGCACATTAGTGTTGTAATACCCACTTTTAATCGAGAAAATTTTATTCTCGAAGCACTGCAAAGTGTATTAAATCAAAGTTATCAAGCCAGTGAGATCATCATCATTGATGATGGCTCAAGTGACACTACACGTGAACTTTTAAAGCATTATGACATACACTATGTATATCAAGAAAACAAAGGGGTTTCTAGTGCAAGAAATCTTGGGATTAAACACGCAAAAAATGATTGGATAGCATTTTTAGATTCAGATGATATTTGGGAATCCAATAAGCTTGAACTTCAAGTGCAGTATCATCAAAACAATCCGACCATCAAGATCTCTCACACTGATGAAAAATGGATACGAAACGGTAAAATTATCAATAAAAAATTTCATCAAAAAAAACCGCAAGGTTGGTGCATGAAAGAGAATCTAGAATCATGTAAAATTGGGCCTTCAACGGTCATGATGCATAAATCTATATTTGATACCGTTGGGGTGTTTGATGAGAAATTAATAGTTTGTGAAGATTATGATCTGTGGCTAAGAGTTTTACAACAATTTGAACTGGGACTCATACCATTGCCATTGATACAAAAAATTGCAGGAGATTATCCACAACTATCTTTTGATACTTTTGCCATGGATCGTTTTCGCATTACTGCACTGGAAAAGCACTTAAATACAGTGTTCAAAGATGATGTTATACAAAACATAATACAAAAACTTCACTATTTAGTTAATGGTGCCAAAAAAAGAGATAATCATAATATATTAAAACAATATGCACCAAAACTGAATTATTATCAAAATCTAAACTTATGATTTAACTGCATACTAAAACTTGATTGACCATGTGTGGTTGTTATATTACGCTCCCCAGGAAATGGTGCATTGGATATTTTATAAGAGAGTGTTTTTTTAGGTACATGCACATACGCCAAATCTATTGAAGTTTTTTCATTTATAGCATATCTTCCCCCAACAGACATATGGGTTTCAACAACAGCTGGGAACCCCAACAAATTCATAGTATTGACCAATGTCCCTGCTAATCCTTGATCTGAAATAGGATTCGAAGCATGATTGTACCCTGCTCTTAATGCCCATTTATCAACAGCATATTCATACCCTACTGCTACTACATTTTGATCACTCCAGGCAAAATCTTTGTACCCTTTGGCTTTGGACCATTTAATTTGTTTATAGTCAATAGCAATCGTATGATTATCTAAGACATAACTAATTCCCAATCCAAACTCTTCTGGGGTTGAGAGCTCATCATTGGTATAATTTACACCAAAACCTTGCATTGCAACACTTAGTTGATCTTTGTATTTCATATCAATTTTTGATTTATACATTAGGCCCAATGTAAAATCAGAAATACGATAAGCAGCACCCAGATTAAATCCCAATTGAAAATCATGCGATTCACCCATACCTACAGATGCAACTCCATTATTGTAGTTTATACCTAAAGAACCGTATTGTAAAATAGGAGTAAAAGATAAACTTAAATTATCTACCTTATAGGCTAAAGGCAAAGCCAACTGCATCAATTGCAAATTGGTAAACATATTAAAGTTTGATGCTTGATCTTTATAGTCCACACCCATTCCAGCCGTTGCCCAAAAGCCAACACCCCAATAAAATTTATCCGTTTGTTGTGTTGCTAAGGAAAAGCTGGGAATTACACTCATATTGGCATCACTTTTTTTAGCACCTGCGCCCATACCATTATCAAAAGTAACCTCAGGCATAAATAGCGTTCCGCTAATGGAAAATTGTGTATCTTCTAACGAAGTAATCAGTGCAGCATTACTTGAAGCAGAAGTGGCACCATGACCAAATGCGATGGCCGCTCCACCCATAGCTCTTGATTCTACACTCGTTCCAATAAGATTGGATCCATTTGTAGCAAAAAGTGGAGTTAAAGATAGTGCAAGCGTGGTCCCCAATAAGATTTTATACGTTGTTTTCATTAGCAAAGCCTTTTTATAATAATTTTGTAATAGTATACAATAAGCATGCAGTAACTATGCAGTTTGCATTAATACATTATTCAAATTTAATTTTACCATTGTTTTGTTATCGATGGAAATAATCTTAACTTCAATTTTATGTTGATCACAAAACTCTTTAACGATGCTCAAGCCCAGTCCAAAACCAGTTGATTTTCTATCTTCTTGATAGTGTTCATCAAAAATAATCAATAAGTTCTTGGTATCAATAGCTTGTCCATCATTAACTATATTTAACCATGAATCTTCAATAGATATCTCTATACTTCCATTTTGATGATTGTATTTTATGGCATTTGATAAAAGATTGTCAATAACTTTTTGAAACCCTTTTTTATCCGTTTTGATCATCAATGCGCTATGTATATCATTTATTATAGAGATATCCTTTTTAATATCCTCAAACTTTTCTCTAGAGCTGTTGATACAAGAAAGCAGATTAAATTCCACAATCTCTATATTATCAATCTGTTTTTTAATAGAATACTCCATACTGTTGTACATTTCAAGTAGGTCATCACATGATTTTTGAATACGGCTAAGTCGTTTTAATGTTTTTTCATCTTCACAATTTTTTTGGATCATTTTTGTATTCATTGCAATCGTAGACACAGGAGTATTAAGCTCATGAAGAGTTTCTTTAATGGTTTTCTTCATAGCATCATCACTTTTAAGTAAAGGATCAATAATAGAGCTGCTTAAAAAATAATGCAATCCTACAGAAAGAAGAACCAACGCTACAGTAATAGGCAAAAAGGTATCTTGATTAAATGAAAACAGACTCAATAAAAGATAATTTACGCTCAATACAACAATCACCACAAATGCGATTACAATAGAGCTAGTAATATAGAAATCTTTTCTTTTAGAATCGTATTTGATAACCTACTCCTTTTATATTTGTTATGTGCATCATGGGTAAAAGTTTTTTTAGTTGATTTATGTACACGCGAATTGATCCCTCACTATAATCTTCTTCTACACTCCATAATTTTTTTATAATATCTTCTTTTGTGATGGTCGAATCTTTTTTTTGAATCAATAATTCTAATAATAAACTGATTTTTACAGGCAATACCGATCGCTTTGAGGCTATAGTTAAATGCTGTTTTTGAGGGTCAAATTGTACCTCTGGCGTAATGTGAAGAATTTTATTGATCTTTCCATTACGTCGCAGTAAAGATTGTATCCTAAATGACAATTCATCCAGATCAACCGGTTTTCGCAAATAATCATCTGCCCCACACTCAAACCCTCTTAGCAGTGTCTCTTGATCTTTGTAAGAAGTTAAAAATATCGCGGGGGTTACGTCATCACTTTGACGTAATAGTTTAAGAAGTTCCAAGCCATTTATTTGAGGTACGTTAATATCCAATATATACAAATCATAGTTGCATTTGAACGTTTTATCCAAAACTTCTTGACCCTGTGTTGCTACATCAACTTTGTATTCACACTCCTGTAAAAAATCAACCAACGTTTCACAAAAAAGCTGGTCATCTTCTAGAAGTAAGATTTTCATAGTTTTTTAAAGCTGTCTATATTTTGACGAATTGCTTCATAAGCAACAACCGATACACTGTTGGCAATGTTTAAACTTCGTGCATCATTGGTCATTGGAATATTAATACATTGCGTACTGTTTTTTTCTAAAAGTGCTTCGGGAAGTCCCGCATCTTCACGTCCAAAATAGAAAAAATCCCCTTTTTCATATTTAGGTTCAAAATAGTACTTATCCGTTTTAGTCGTAGCAAAAAAATGTCGTTCATTTAAAGGATTTTTACTCCAAAAATCTTCAATATTATCGTATTCATAAACATTTAAATGTTCCCAATAGTCCAAACCTGCTCGTCTCAATGCTTTTTCAGTGATAGTAAAACCATAAGGCTTGATCAAATGTAAACTGCACGCAGTAGCAAAACATAAACGCCCTATTGTTCCAGTATTTTGTGGAATTCTTGGTTCAAGCAAAACTATATTAAACATCTAAAGAATTACCGTTTTATTTCCATACACAAACACTTTATCATCCAAGAGATGTTGCAGAGCATTTGATAATACAACTTTTTCCACATTCTTTCCAGCCCGTCGCATATCTTGCCAAGAAAAGCTGTGATCAACACGTACAATATCTTGAGCAATGATTGGACCTTCATCCAAATCATCTGTTACATAATGTGCCGTTGCCCCAATAATTTTCACACCACGCTGATGCGCTTGCTTATAAGGATTTGCACCAATGAAAGCAGGTAAAAATGAATGATGAATATTAAGAACCTTTCCAGGATATGTGCTAACAAACTTTGGCGTTAAGATACGCATGTATTTTGCCAAAACAATAACATCTGGATTGTATGGATCAATTGCCTCAATCATCTTATTTTCATGGGCCTCTCGTTCCATATCATCCGCACAAATATGATGAAAGGGGATATTAAATTTTGCAACCAAATCACCCAAAAGATCATGATTTGAAATTACTGCTTTGATATTGGCGTTAAGCTCACCATCAATGTATCGAATAAGAAGATCCCCCAACACATGCGACTCTTTTGTTGCTAAAATTACAATATCTTTTTTACTTTTTTTAGTCAGTCGTATGTGTGCATTTTGAGGTACAACCTCATGTAAATCAGAGATAAGCTTACCGTAATCAAATTCACCACTAATCACTGTACGCATAAAAAATTTATTCACATCATTATCGACGTATTCAGCATTTTGTTCAATATTTAGCTCATGTTCATACAACACTTTTGAGATATTGTACACTAATCCTTTGGCATCAATTGTGTCAATTAAAAGTGTGTACGATTTCATTTACATAATCTTTGCAAGTTGTGCAAGTTTTTTTCTATATGCTTCATGGTCATATTTTTTGACTCGTGCTACCCCACATTTTACTGCCATTTGTGCTACAGCTGAACTTATTTCAACCATAAGACGCTTATCAAATGGTTTTGGGATAATATACTCTTTAGAAAAAACAAACTTTTCTCCGTAAATATCACAAATCTCTTGAGGAACTGGTTTTTTGGCTAAATCAGCAAGTGCATGCGCAGCTGCCAGTTTCATTTTCATGGTTATTTTTCGTGCATGCACGTCCAAAGCTCCTCTAAAAATATATGGGAAACCAAGTACATTGTTTACTTGGTTTGGATAATCAC
>JAYEFX010000255.1:0-5887 GCA_034658775.1 Campylobacterota bacterium | reverse complement strand
CTTCGTCTGGAACTTCAAGGTAGCAATATTAGTGTAAGTTTACTCAATACAGGCCCGGTAATTAGTAATTTTAGACATAATGCTAAGAAGATGACCCAAAAGAATATAGATATTCAAAACAGTATCTATAAAGAACAGTATGAAAAAAGTTTGCAAAGTGCAAAATCCGATGTTCCTTTTACTCTTGAATCCATTGATGTGGCTTATGTTGTGGAAAAAATTATTCAATCAAGAAATCCTAAGCCTCGATATTACATCACTAAAGCAACATTTATATTGGGATATTTGAAGCGTATTTTATCCACAAATATGCTGGATAAGGTATTGATAAAAATTTAAATAAGCTTCTCTTTTGAATTTGCCAATTTTTGAAAATAATCTGAGAGTTGCATCAGGCAAAATGTTACGATAAATATAAATAAACCTGGGAAAAAACTCACCCACCACGCAATATCAATCACCTCTTTACCGTTACTCAGCAAGCTCCCCCAGCTCATTTGAGGAGGATTGATCCCCAGTCCTAAAAACGAGAGACCTGATTCTGCTAAAATAGCACCACCAACTCCAAAAGTAAATGAGATAAGAAAAATAGGTGCAAGCAGTGGAGCAAAGTACTTAAAAATGATCTTTTTTGTAGGTACATTTCCTAGTTTAAGTATTTTAATAAAAGGCTTTGTGCCAATAGAAAAAGCTTCACTTCGAATAAGTCGTGCCATTCCCATCCATCCCGTAATTGAGATTACAATTATAAGTACCCATGCAGAAGCTTGAATGTAGCTAACCAAGGCAAGCAATAAGAAAAAAGTAGGAAAGGTTAAAAACAGATCAATGACAATGGTAATGGTTTTATCGGTATTACCTTTAAAAAACCCAGCATTAATCCCCACAAACAACCCAACCAAAGAGGATATAGCAGCACTTAAAAATCCAATTATAAGGGAAGTTTGTCCACCTTGCAAGATACGCGCAAAGATGTCTCGCCCAAGTCTGTCTGTACCAAAAAAATGCTCCAAAGATGGAGATTGCAGTATCTGTGTTGGATTGAGCTCATAGGGTGATTGGGTGTATAAAAATGGCAATAAAAACACCATAGAAATTGTACCAATCAGTAAATAAGCTGCAAATTTATACATTTTGAGTGTAGTAGCTCAGGCTGCTTTTTCCAAATTTTTTGCTTTTTGTAAGCGTAAACAAACCAAGGGTTTCAGGCATTTTTAATCCTGTTACGTGCTCAAAAGCTACCATAAAAATATTTTCATTTGTAAAGTTTTTAACCATGTCAAAAGATTGCACATAAATATCTTCCATCCCATCCCTAAAGTCAAAAGGGGGATCGATGTAAACCACAGTTGGTTCACTGATAAGTGATCTGTTTTGTTCTATATTTGGAAGCTTTTCGAAGGTATCACCAAAAATTAACGTGCAACTTTGAGGCTCTATACTTGCGCAGTTGGCATCAAGAGTTCTGTATGAATTTCTATTGATTTCAATAAAATACGTATGTTTCGCACCTCTACTGAGTGCTTCAAGACCAATAGAGCCACTTCCCCCAAACGCTTCTATGAAAACAGTATCAATAATATCGTATTGAAGAACATTAAAAAATGATTCTTTCAAAATAGACTTAGAACTTCGAGTGACATCAAGTTCAGGAAGTTGCAATAACTTTCCTTTGTATTTTCCTGCAATTATCTTGGTTGTGATGATTTTGTTTTTTTTCTTTGCCATTATCGTGCGTACCCCACTGCCCTTAACTCTCGTATGATGTTTACTTTTATCTCCCCTGGATATTGCACTTTATCTTCAATCTCTTTAGCAATTTGTGTTGATAAAAGAATCGCTTCATCATCATTAACCAATTGTGCATTAACAATCACTCGAATTTCTCGCCCGGCATTAATAGCATAAGCGTTTAAAACACCTCGCTTACTTGTAGAGATATGTTCAATCTCCTCAACACGCTTTAAGAAGCTTTCAAGCACTTCTCGTCGAGCACCAGGTCGTGCAGCACTAAGTGCATCTGCTGCACAAACAGCTGCTGATTCGATGCAACTAGGTTCCTCATGACCATGATGAGCAAATATGGCATTGATAACATAATCAGGCTCATCGTATCGCTTACAAATATCCGCACCAATATCGACATGGCTTCCTGGAATATCGTGCGTTAAAGCTTTTCCAATATCATGCAACAATCCTGCTCGTCTTGCTGCAATGGTGTCACCATTCATTTGAGCAGCAATAAGACCCGCTAGATGGGCCACTTCTAAAGTATGGGCCAAAGCATTTTGACCATAACTTGCTCGATATCGCAATCTTCCTACAAGCTTTAAAAGTTCTGGATGCATCTTTTTGATGCCAAGTTCCATAACAACATCTTCACCCTCTTTTAAAATGTTTTCATCAAATTCATTTTTTATCTTTTTATACACCTCTTCAATTCGAGCAGGCTGAATGCGACCATCTTCTAGAAGCTCCTCAATGGTTTTTGTAGCAATGGCACGTCGGTAAAGATTAAAACTGCTTATTGTGATTGTGTTGGGTGTGTCATCAATTATAATATCAACACCCAATAACATTTCAAGTGTTTTAATATTTCGCCCCTCTTTACCAATAATTTTACCTTTTGTTTCATCATCTTTAATGGTTAAATTACTCACCAACCGCTCCGCCGCAAACTCTCCTGCATAGCGAGTAACCGCTTGGGCAAACATATTGTTAATTTCATCTTTTGATTTAATTTGTGCAAGCTTAAACTCTTTTCTAAATAAAGATGCAATTTGCGATCGTGAATCATCTTGTATCTTCTCAAACAACAACTCTTTTGCTTCATCTTGAGTTAGACCACTTGAGTTTTCAAGAACTTTTATTGTTTTTGTTAGCTTTTGCTCATACTCTTTTTCTTGTTTTTCTAAACCCTGTTTGAGTGACTTTATTATTTTATTATTTTGACTTGTTTCTTTTTTTTGTTTTTCTATCTCACTTAGTTCTGATTCTAAATGATTGTTTAAATCTCGCTCTTTTCTTTCAATTTGATTGAAAAGATCATCGTATTCTTTCTTGATGTGGCGATACTCTTTTTCAAACTCTTTTTTTGCTTTTATTTGTGCATCTTTGAGTGTAAGTTCTGCTTCATGCTCTATCACTTTTGCCCTAGCTTTAGCTTGCAATTCATACGTTTGAAATTTTGCACCGTTGAGTTTGTTTGAGATAATGTACGTAAGAATTCCACTAACGATAGCTGTTACTGCAACTGTAAATAATAATTCCATATTTAAATCCTTGTAATATTTTAATAGGTAATTAAATAATCGGATGAGATATCGTACTGATTGGATAGATGTTGCGCACTTTTACACATTGTTAATTGTGTAAAAATAATAGTAGGGGTATAATTTAAACGATGGAAAAAACGATCATACATCCCTGCGCCAAAGCCAATTCGCTTGAAGTACTTATCCACTCCCACAATGGGAACGATAGCTAAATCAAGTTTAACTTTTTGCAGCGAATTGTTCGGTTCTTTGATGCCAAATCGTCGTTTTTGCAAAGGAAAACGATAAGGAACAGCAGTAAAACTGTCACCTTTGATCAAAGGGACGTATACCTTGATACGCTTTTTTCTTAAAGTGTTTATTAAAGGCTGTACATTAACTTCCATTTTTTTAAAAGGGATGTAAAGCAATATGTTTTTTTTGTTTAAATTATCAATTAAAAATTCTAAATTTTTTACTATTATTTTGTGTCGTACATAACTTATGTTAGTACCAACAAATGTCAATCGTTTAATACACGATTTTCTGAAATCACTTTTTAAATTACCCAAGTGATTATCCTTCATATTTAAGTCTTGTTAGGTTATAATCAACCCTTAATATTATTCTACCAAAAGGAATTAAAAATGCAGTTTAAAAAAATATCTTTTTTAATATTTTTTTCATTGATGGCAATTATTTTTACAGGATGTGATTCAAAAGATGAAGCACAAAAAAGTGAATCAAAAGTACAAAAAGTGACTGTACCAGAGTTTAATTTAACCACCAACGATGGTAAAAATATCAAGATTATAGCGGATGCAAAAGGATGGAAATTTGTTGGACTTGAAAACAAAGCAGTATTGCTCAACTTCTTTGCTACTTGGTGCCCACCATGTAAAGCAGAGATCCCACATCTTAACAATCTAAAAGAAAAATACAAAGATCAATTTGAAGTTATTGCTGTACTGGTTGAGCAAGATAAACCAAAAGCGTTGATTGAGGAGTTTATTAAAGAACATTCTGTTACCTACCCTATTACCAATTCAAAAGAAAACTTTAAATTGGTCGATGCTGTTGGTGGGGTACCAAGTATCCCTACCATGTTTTTGTTTAATATAGAAGGAAAAATAATCAATAAATATGTTGGTATGGTTCCTGAGGAGATGCTTGACAGTGAGATTCAAAAGGCTTTGAAATAATATGTTTAGCATATTTAAACGCAACAAAGAAGAATCCAATCAAGACACACAAAAGGATCCGCTAAAAGAGGCTCAGTGTAATGACACAATCAGCAGTGATGAAAAGCAAGAGGAGGAAAAAAGTTTTTTTTCCAGAGCTTTAAAAAAAACCGTACAGAACCTAAAAGCAACCATACCTGTAGGTCAAGAAAAAATTGATTTTGATACAATTGAAGATATTCTAATTGAATCGGACATGGAATATGAGATAGTTGAAAAGGCCATGACAGGATTGAGTGATAAAATCAGTAGAAAAGATTTGAGGCATCGTTTAGTATCATTGTTTGAGCATGCTCCAGATGTTGATACAAATAATCTTCCAAAGCCTTTTGTTGAGCTTGTTATTGGAGTTAATGGTGCAGGTAAAACCACCACCATTGCGAAGCTTGCCAATCGATATAAAAAAGAGGGAAAAACTGTCATTCTTGGAGCTGGAGATACTTTTAGGGCTGCAGCAATTGAGCAATTGTCCATCTGGGCAACCAAGATTGATGTGCCTATAATCAAAACAAAACAAGGGCACGATAGCTCGGCTGTTGCCTATGATACAATAAGCTCTGCGGTAGCAAAAAATATGGATCATGTAATCATTGATACAGCAGGACGATTGCAAACGCAAACCAATCTCAATAATGAGTTGAAAAAAATTGTTAAAGTTTGTGGGAAAGCAGATGGCACTGCTCCACATCGAAAACTTATGATTTTAGATGGGACGCAAGGAAACAGTGCTATTGCACAAGCACAAGCTTTCAATGAAATAGTTGGTATTGATGGTATCATCGTTACCAAACTTGATGGTACAGCAAAAGGTGGAGCATTGTTTTCAATCTCCAATCAACTTGAACTCCCAATATTTTACATTGGTATTGGTGAAAGCAAGGATGATTTAATCCCTTTTTCTGCTGAAAAGTTTGTAGATGGGCTACTTGATGGGATCTACGCTTAATATCTAAATAGAGTTTCAAAAAATTTATTGCAAAATGCAATACTTTGATTGAAAATCTATAAAATAGGCTATACTCTTTTTATACATTAATCAAGGGATAGTAAAAAATGGCTAAAAAAAAATCCAACATATACGAATGTCAACACTGTGGACAACAAAGTCAAAAGTGGCTAGGTAAGTGTCCAAGCTGTAATGCATGGGACAGTTTTGTGGAGCTTACTAGTATTCAACAAGAAGATTTGAAAAAAACTGCAAATGCAATTTCAAGTGATTCTAAAGCAAAACCAATCACACAAATCCAGCAAGACAATGTAGCACGTTTTAGTACAGGTGACAGTGAATTTGATCTGGTTATGGGTGGAGGAATTGTTCCTGGAAGCCTTACATTAATAGGGGGAAGTCCGGGGGTTGGAAAATCTACCCTACTTTTGAAAATTGCATCCAAT
>JAYEFX010000254.1:0-5936 GCA_034658775.1 Campylobacterota bacterium | reverse complement strand
GCATTTAAAAATATAGAAACAGTTACGTCTTTATTAAAACAGTATAAAGATATTTTATTGGCATTTATGTTGATCGTATTTAGTATGATTCTTTCTAGTGTCTTAGGGGTAAATTTAGCGGATAGTTTATCCCAAACCATGAAATTTATATATCGATATATATTTCTTTTTATAGTATTGTTGTATTTTTTTAAGATGAGTTTTTTTACTCGAAAGTTTGTAATTACTATGATTGTAGTTACTTGTACAATCTATGCAATGGATGGTTTGTATCAGTATTTTACTGGGTATGATATGTTAAAAAATATACCAATAATGTATGGAGGACTGACAGGACCCTTGTTTAATCGTAATATTTTTGGATTTATTATGGCCATTGGGGCTATTGTTTCTTTTGCACTTTTATTTTCCAATCAGCAATCAAAACTTCTAAAACTACTTTTAATAGGAATATTTTTACTTATTTTGTTTAATTTGATTTTTTCATTGGCACGAGCACCTTGGGTGTTTTTTATGGTGTATGCTTTGTGTTTTTTGGTTTACATGCTAAAGCAATCACTATTAAGTAAACAGCATTTGTATTTAATATTTGCAGTTATAAGTTTAGCTATACTGGTTTTTTTAAGTAATGATGAATTAATGGTGCGATTTAACCAACTGATTGAGGGGCATACTTCCAAAAGATTTGATTTATGGATGGATACCGTTCCTTTTATTTTACAGCATTTATGGTTTGGATATGGAATTGATACCTTTACAATAGTCGTAACCGATAAGTTTTCAGGTTTGCATAATGCCTTTATTGAAATTGCTTTATTTTTAGGATTGGTTGGTTTATTGGTTTATTTCAATTTCTTGCGAGTCATTTTTATGGAAATCTATAAAATTAATCAGTATTCTTATGGCTTTTTTTTATTGGGTTTTTTAGTGTTGTTACAATTTGATGGTAGTTTGGTATACAGTAAGCTAAATTTATCCGTTTTAGTGATTTTGATGTTTTTAATTTATTCTCACCGTTTTGAAAAAGTGAAAGTAGATGATGAAAATTGTTAATTTTAATGATTTAGAAGAGAAAGACTTTTTAGAACTTGAAAATCTTGATGCTAAATTTGTACAAAAATATGGAGATTCTTTTGCTGACTCATATTGGAGTTGTGACAACTTTTCCTATGTCTTACCACTAAAATACGCATTAAGTTATGTTGTAACAATTGATGGTATAATAGAGGGTTACTGTGTGGCATCATTGAAAAATGATTGTATCTACGTACACCGTTTTGCTGTAAATTCTAATACAAAAATACGAAGTAATTTTTTTAACGAATTATTAAAACAATACGGAAATAAAAAGATTTATTTGATGGTCAATGTTGTTAACAATGCAGCAATAAATTTTTACAATAAATTTAATTTTAAAATTGTTGAAGAAATAAAAGAGATCAATAGTTTTATTGCGCAGGATTTGAACGTCAATAAAGAAGAAATTATCATTACTGAGGATTATAGATGTTATCTAATGAAAAAAATTTAAAACTTGTTGCCATTGGTGCTCACCCTGATGATATTGAATTGGCCTGTGGTGGAACTTTGGCAAAAGCAAAAGAAAATGGTCATGAGGTTGATATGATTATTGTGACAGGATCTTCTTCAAAAGATCACAATGACAACTATATTCGTACAGAATTTCAAGCAAAAGGTGAGCAAAGCAATGCCGCTGAAGTTTTGGGTGTAAAAAATGTTCATATCTTAGAGTTTGAAGATATGAGCGTGCCGTATTCTAAAGAATTGGTTTCGCGATTGGATGAAATTATCAATGATATACAGCCCGATGTGGTTTTTACACACTTTGTTTTTGATACCCATCAAGATCATATTCATACCGCACAATCAACACTTTCTGCTGCACGAAAACAAAATACAGTATTGCTGTATGAGCCAATTAACCCTTCTGGACGTGGATATATCCCTTTTAGAGCACAGGTGTATTTTGATATTACCAATACTATTGATAAAAAACTAAATTCTCTTAAAGCACATAAATCTCAATATAAAAAATACGGTGAAAACTGGATTGAGAGTATTAAAGCACGTGCCAAATTTCGAGGGTTTGAGATAGGATCTGAGTATGCAGAGTGTTTTGAATTGGTTCGAATGGAAGTGAAGCTATGATAATCACAATACACCAGCCGGAGCATTTTGCTTATTTTGGTTTTTTAGATAAAGTCAATAAAGCAGATGTTTTAGTTGTTTTGGATGATGTTCAGTTTAAAAAGAATAATTTTCAAAATCGAAATCAAATCCTAACACTTAACGGTCCTAAATGGTTAAGTGTCCCTGTTGAGATGAAAAACATTGAAGATAAAAATATCCAAGTGCGTAAAATCAAAGATAATTGGAAAGAGGAATACAAAAATAAAATAGTTGAAGCGTATAAAAAATATCCATTTTTTGAGGAAAACATGCTTTGGATCAATCAGATGCTTTTATTGGAAAGTGATTTATTGATTGATTATAATATGTTTATATTAGAAAAAATGTTAATGTTGCTGGATATTGATACTAAAATAGTATACGCATCACAATTAAACATTCAAACATTCAAAACCCAACGATTGTATGATATCTGTCAATCCTTAAAAGGTAGTCAATATCTTGCGGGGCAGGGTGCAATTGATTATCTGGATGAAACAGTTTTTGGGCATGATGTAAAAATATTGAAACATCATTTTATTCACCCTGAATATGAACAATTGAACAATCGAAGCGATGAGTTTATACCCTATATGTCAAGTTTGGATATTTTGATGAGTGTGGGTAAAGATGCGTTTAAAGCGATGTTAAAGAAGTCAAAAAATGCTTAATATCTTAGTCACCGGATCAAACGGACAATTAGGAAGCGAGATAAAAGAACTTTCAAGCGATATGCCGTATAATCTCTTTTTTACCACTAAAGATACGTTGGATATCTCTAATCAACAAGATATCAAAAACTTCTGCGAATCAAATACTATTACTGCAATCATAAACTGTGCAGGATATACCGCGGTGGATAAAGCAGAATCACAACAAGACCAAGCAAATAGTATCAATAATACGGCTACTGCATCATTAGCCCAAGTAGCACAACAAAACAATATCAAACTTATACACATCTCAACGGATTATGTATTTGATGGAACCAATCATACGCCCTACACAGAAGAAGATATTACCAATCCTCAATCGATCTACGGTCAATCCAAACTTGATGGTGAAAATGCTATGATACAAATCAATCCATCAAACTCTATCATCATACGAACGTCATGGATGTATTCAAATTTTGGTGATAATTTTGTCAAAACGATGATTCGATTGGGTCAAGAAAAAGAGAGTTTAGAGGTGATTTTTGATCAAATAGGAACACCAACACACGCCAAAGATTTAGCTCAAACAATTTTGGAAATCCTTCCTAATATTAAAAATGAAAAAGTTGAACTGTATCATTATTCCAACGAAGGGGTATGTTCTTGGTATGATTTTGCACAGCATATTATGAGATTATCAAATTTGAAGTGTACAATACAGCCAATAGAATCAAAAGATTATAAAGTACTGGCAAAAAGACCTTTTTACAGTCTTTTAAATAAACATAAGATAAAAAAAGAGTATAATTTAACTATACCGTATTGGGCAGATTCGCTTAAAGTCTGTATAGATAAGTTATCTATAAAACAATAAATATAGGAAGAACAATGAAAAAAATCCAAGTATTAAAACCATATTATAGAGTAGATGAATGTTTAGATGAGATAAGAGAGTGCTTAGAGATAGGTTGGACGGGCATGGGCTTTAAAACGAATGAACTCGAAGATGCTTGGAAAAAATACACCAATTTACCTAATGCTTATTATGTTAATTCTGCAACTTCTGGATTGCACGTAGCATTTAAACTTTTAAAAGATGAATACAAGTGGGATGAGAAGAGTGAAATTATAACTACTCCTTTTACCTTTGTTTCAACCAATCATGCTATTGTGTATGAAAACATGAAACCTGTTTTTGCCGATGTGGATGACAGTTTAAATTTAGATCCAAAATCGGTTGAAGATAAAATTACACCCAATACAAAAGCAATTATTTTTGTTGGAATTGCAGGAAATGCTAATAATTTATTGGAAATTATACAAATAGCTAAAGAACATAATTTAAAGATTATTTTAGATGCAGCACATATGGCAGGTTCAAAAATTGATGGGAAGCATGTTGGATTTGATGTAGACGTAACGGTATTTTCTTTTCAATCAGTTAAAAATATGCCAACTGCAGACAGTGGCATGGTCTGTTTTGCTAATGAGAAACTTGATAAAAAATCACGAATTGTATCATGGTTGGGAATCAATAAAGATACGTACTCACGAAGTAATGAAGGAACATACAAATGGTACTATGATGTGTCTGATGTAGGATATAAGTATCATGGAAATTCTGTTATGGCATCATTGGGTTTGGTTGCGTTAAAATATTTGGATCAAGATAATGCTAGAAGAAGAGAGATTACGGAAGCATATATTGAATGCCTTAGAGATAAAGTAAAGTATATACAGCATGAAAACTGCACATCATCGCGACATCTGTTTCAAATTGTTGTTGAAAATAGAGAAGATGTTATTGAACATTTACAGGCTTCGGGTATTTATCCGGGTGTTCATTATGTTGATAATACCTATTATGAACCATACAGTGCAGATGAAAATATCTGTTCAAAGAGTCGATACTATTCTGATCGTGTTTTGTCCTTACCATTACACTTAGAGATGACTCAAGAAGATATTCAGTACGTTAGCCAAAAAGTTTTGGAAGCTCTTGATGCTTAATAGTGATCGATTAAAATTTAGGTATTTTGAAAATAAAGACCTTGAAGATGTGATGAAAATCCGTTCGTCATCACAAGCGTATGATTTCTTTTTTGAATATGAACCTTTTAATAAAGAACAACAATTTAGCTGGTGGCAACAATCATACAAGCAATCCAATGAAAAAAATTTTATTATTGTAGATCATAATGATGTTTTTGTGGGAACAGTATCTTTGGTAAATATTGATATGCGCAGTAAAAAAGCAGAATTAGGGCGATTTTTTATCAATGAACATAATCGTAAAAATGGAATAGGGATGGAAGCAATGGATATATTGATTCACTATGCTTTTAATCATTTGAATTTAAATAAAATATATTTGGAAGTTTTTTCTAAAAATACTGAAGCAGTTGCTTTGTATGAAAAATTAGGATTTACGAACGAAGGGTCTTTGAAAAATCATGTGTTTAAAAATGGTGAATATCTCGATGTAGAGATTTATTCTATTTTTATCAATAACTCCAAAGGTTAAACAATGATTGAAAAATTTAATCAATGGAATTCATTGAAACAAAAATTAAATAATAAAAAAGAAACTTTATCCTTTAAAGAGCGGGAGATTTATTTTATATCTGTTGGTCAGAATATTGGTCATGAGAGTTATGGTAAAAAAGAATTGTTTTTACGACCAGTACTGGTGTATAGAAAACTAAGTACTACAACTTTTATAGGTATTCCTTTGACCTCTCGAGAAAAAAATGGTAACTATTATTTCTCATTTAATTATAAAAAAAACAAAATAAGTACCGCAATGTTTAACAATATACGCGTTTTTGATATAAAAAGAGCAGACTATAGAAGTGGTGTGATTAGATTAAGTGACTTTAAAAAACTAAAAAGCAAACTGGAAAAATTTATGGATATTACTCCCTTAAAAAGGGAGATGGAGCATTCTTCTGTACAGAAGTTGCAAAAAAGTACCCATATTATATCCAATAATAACTCTTTTGTCAATAAGGGCAATAAAACCATACTCGTAACAGGATGCGCAGGATTTATAGGATCAAACTTTGTACCGTACTTTTTAGAAAAGTATAA
>JAYEFX010000253.1:0-6098 GCA_034658775.1 Campylobacterota bacterium | reverse complement strand
TATGAAAACTATTTTTACACTTTTGAGTGCTGCATTGTCTCTTTTTGCAATCGATTTTTCCAGCATTAAAACATTTCAATCAAATTTTACTCAGCACATTACAAACCCTTCGGGAAAAGTATTAAATTATACTGGAAAACTCTACGTTCATGGTGCCAATAATATTTTATGGCAATACACCACGCCCATAGTAAAAAGTGTATACATTAAAAGAGGTTTTGCCATTGTGGATGAACCTGAGCTTGAACAAGCAATCTACACGCACATTGATCAAGAGATCAATCTTTTTATGATGATTAATGAGGCAAAACAGATCACTAAAAATCATTATCAAACGGTAAAAAATAGTGTTGAGTACAATATCTTTTTAAAAGAGGATAAAATTGATTCGATTAAATACAGTGATACGTTAGAAAATGATGTGGTGATAATGTTTACAAAATCAGTTTACAATGGGTCTATTGATACAGGCTTATTTGTTTTTAAAGCACCTGATCATTATGACATTATAAGAAAATAAAGAAAGACAGAGCATCTGTAGCTAAATCTACAGGTTCTTGACCCATGGATTTGATATCTCTTTTGAGATTTTGAATGATGTTGTTGCTTAACAACTCAAATGAATTATTCGATGGATCGAAAATAGACTCTTGTTTATTTTGAATAAACTTTAATTTTTGTATGAGCTCCCATGATGGTTCAACTCCTTGCTTGATCTTTTTTTCCAATTCCAGTTGCCAATTGTTTTGCCAGGTTTTAAATAAATAGTTGTTGTATTTATCTTTATCGTTTTTAATTTTCCATTGAATCACCTGCATCAGTTTATGCGCATGATGAAATTTTTGAAAATCATAGCTTAAAGAGGTGAACTTATGACTGGTATGCATACTGTAGGTGTCGTATAGAAGTTTGTACATACCCAAAATAAGATAATCGCTTCGATAACGTACATCGTCTTTTGAAAAAGCCAGATTGAGATAATCTTTGTAATGTCTCATTTGTCGTGTTTGCGTGCCAAATAAAAAATAGTTGTTGTTGGAGTATTTAATCTCATTATGGATGATGCGAACCGTTTTTGGATTGTATTTTGTTGGGTTGCGAAGATTGAGTTTTTTATGGTATTGCAACAATTGAATAAGAGAATTTTTATAATTATCATGGGTTGTGGTTGCATTATTGGTTTGGAACAGTTTTTTTACTTGGGGTTGTTCGCTTAAACTGCATCCTGAAAAGAGTACGATAGTAAAAATCAACGATGCCAATAATGTTTTCATGATGATATTTAAACATAAGTTATGTTAAAATGCCATTTGGTGTAACAAACGATAGCTTGAAGGTGAAACTTCAAGAGGAAAGTCCGGGCTACTGTGAAGCAAGGTTCCATTTAAATAATGGCTGAGGAAACTCAAGGGACAGTGCAACAGAAAGTAAACTGCCTACTGTTATAAGTAGGTAAGGGTGAAACGGTAGGGTAAGAGCCTACCAGTGTTTTGAGCAATCTTAACAGCTATGTAAACCCAACCTGTAGCAAGAGAAGCGTGGTATAAGCTTCACCGTTTTTTGCTTCTCGCAAGATCTTCTTAGTAATTTGAAGACTAGATAAATTATCGTTCTTGACAAAACGCGGCTTATCGTTGCACCTAATTAGTCAAGCAACTCCACAACATTATTCATTGGTCTTCCAATGACTGCTTTATCTTCTTTTATTACAATTGGACGTTCGACTAATTTTGGATTTAGAACAACTAGGTTTATAATTTGATCTTGTGTTAAATCTGAATTGTCAATATTTAATTGAGTATATTCTTCCTCTTTAGTTCTTAACATTGCTCGTACATCAGAGATACCCAATAGTTTTATAATCTCTTTTAGTGCTGCAGCATCAAAATCTTTTTTTAAATATTCAAAAACTTCAAATTTTTGATTGGAGTTTTCTAAGATACTTTTTGCTTCACGTGATTTTGAACAGTTTGGATTATGCCATATTTTAAGTGTTTTCAATAATATTCCTTTGTGTATGAGTGTGCATTATACACAGAATATGCTAAAGAATCATTGGAATGTATTTCAAAGGTGACAAAAAAGTAATATTTTGATATAATGCAAATATTATTAAAAAGGAACTGGATGCCCTCACTTAAATTACTTGATATCGCTACATTAGATGTTGTCTCCATAGATGAAGAGAAATCGATCAATGAAGCAATTGCATTGATGAATAAGCAGAACCATAGAGAGATTATTATTACATCTCATGATAAAAAAATATACGGCTTATTACGTGCGAATGATCTGATAAAACTTCGTATCGCACAGGTTGATTTTGATATTGCATTAAAAAGTATTAAATACGATAAAGTTGTAACGGTTGATCAGGGGTGCACTATAGAATACGCACTGCAAGAAATTGATCCAGATTGTCAATGTTTATGCGTTCTTGATAACAATAGAGATCTAAAAGGTTTTATATCGTATTTTGACATTTTATCCTGCATGGATCCTCAAATGATGCTTGAGAAAAGAACCATCAGTGAAGTGATGCTTCAAGGACATCTTAAAAGAACACAAGTAGATACATCTACCCTAGAAGTGATTTCCATGTTGGATAATTCCATTAGTGAAAGTATAGTTGTGTACGATCAATCAGAAGCTGTAGGAATTTTAACAACCAAAGATATCATTAAGTTGTTTGGAGAGAAAAAAGATTTAAATTTACCTATTAAACACTATATGAGTTCCCCTTTGTTAAGAGTAAAACACGATATTACAATCAACAATGCTTTGAAGTTTATTCAAGAAAAACATTTTAAGCGAGTGATAGTAGAGGATTACTCAGGGGATATCTTGGGACAAATTACACAAGAGGAACTTATTGCCAAAGTTTATTCAAGATGGGCAGAAGCGATGAAGCAAAATGATCAACAATTGCAAGAGGTTAATAAAGTACTCTCACAAAGAGCGCAAAAATTTCAAGAGTTGTCCTCAACGGACACTTTAACCAGTATTAGCAACAGAGGAAGATTTGAAGAGGATTTAACGTTTAAAATAGATGAGATAAAACGATACGCAATGGAAACTTTTTCGATAGTCTTTTTTGATATTGATAATTTTAAACAGATCAATGATACTTATGGACATCTAAAAGGGGATGAGGTCTTAAAAGATTTAGCATCTTTTGTTCAGGAAAACCTACGTACTTCAGATAAGTTTGCACGATGGGGTGGAGAAGAGTTTGTGATTATCCTCCCTCATACACCTAAGGACAATGCAATGTTAATGGCAAACACTCTTTTATCAAAGATGCATAATGAGGTATTTGCAAATGATTTAAAATTAACCTGCAGTTTTGGAGTGACAAGTTTTGATAAAGATACAGATACACAACAAACACTTTTAACTCGTGCAGATCATGCCATGTATCAAGCTAAAATACAAGGGAAAAATCAAGTTATAGTGGCTTGATTATCTTCCTAAAGTATACAACATCGAGAAAAGTATAATTACATAAAGAGTAAGTATAAATACCTTATACGATTTGATATTGATTATATGTTTTACTTTAATACCTAAGTACACCCCCACTAAAGAGGAAAGTCCAACAATAAGACCTTCATTGTAAAGCATCTCGCCAGCAAGTGCTTGAGAACTAAACCCAGCTACAGAACTAAAAATGACAAAAAATAGTCCCAAAGAGCTTGCGGTTTTTAGATTGTAGTGTAGGTATGCAACCAAGATAGGGGTTAGCATCACTGATCCACCCACACCAATACTCATGGCAACCAATCCAATAACTAATCCAATAAAAAATAGAGCTATTTTATTGTGTTTTTTAGTGACTTCATGCCCATGTGCTGATGAGGTAGCAATCTTATAGATGGCAAATACAACAATAAAAACAAACAGGTATTCAAGTACTTGGTTACTTACAAGTGAGTGTACTAAACTGCTTTGAAAACCACCAATAAAACCACCAATACCAATGATACTACCATCTTTGAGTAGACCAGTATATTTTTTGGCATTTAGAAATGAACCATAAATTGAGGAAAAGACCATCTGCATGATTGAGATGGACACCGCTTGTTTCATATCAAACCCATAGACCAAAAGCATTGGTACAAGAATCATCCCTCCACCTACACCAAAAAAGCCAGAAACAAAACCTGTAACGACTCCAAATATACTAAGGTCTAAAATCACTATTTTTTCATCGCTTCAATAAAGTTTTCATAAATCTTTTCAAGCTCTTCATCCTCTTTACTGACATCAATACCCTCTTGATCTTTGATAGCATGCTCAAGAACGGCAACCCTTTTCATAAGATAGGTAATCATCTCTTTTGAAACATCGGGTAAAATATTGTGATCAAGTTGTTTTTCTGTGCAGTCATCATTTTTGCGTACAATGATACGTGCAGGAACACCAACTGCTGTTGCACTGCAAGGTACATCTGTAACCACAACAGAATTGGCACCAATTTTACAAAACTCACCAATAGTGATATTTCCAAGAACTTTTGCACCACTTCCAATAACAGCATTTTTACGAATAGTAGGATGTCGTTTACCGTGACTTAAGCTTACCCCTCCTAATGTCACTCCTTGATAGATTAAAACATCATCTTCAACTATTGCTGTTTCACCTATAACCACGCCAAATCCATGATCAATAAACACTCGTCGTCCAATCGTTGAAGCAGGGTGTACATCACAATTGGTAAAAAATTGAGATAAACCACTTACCATACGACCTAAGAATTTCCATCCATTAGAATAGAGTTTATTGGCAATACGATAATTTACAATTGCCCAGACCCCTGGGTAATTAAACAGCAATTCAAATGAAGAGTGTAAAGCTGGGTCATTTTTAATTGGCATGGAAAAGTCTTCTTTTATAAGTGAAAACAGGTTTGGTTGCGTCACATTTATTCCTTTGTTGTTTTGAGATAGCCATTGTCATGGATGTATCTATTGAGTATTTCCCATGTTGAATTGTGGCTAAGTTTTTGTTTTAAGATGGATTGAATCGCATTGGTATCGTAATCAATATCATCTAAAATATCCAGTATTTTTTGAGATTCAATAATATTATTTAATTGAACCTTCCCCTCTTTGTTAAAATCTACATTAATCTGTGTTGGTCCAGAAAAGAGGTTGTGCCGCATCCCTAGAATCTCCTGATATGCACCCACTAAAAAGAAACTTAAAAAGTACTCCTCTTTTTTAAGATCCACATCATGCAAGTACAGTGGTTGATTTCTCTTAAAAGGTATCTCTCCATCACTATCACACGTTATGTCCCATAGGGTTGCAGAGCGTATTGGCTTTGTGTTAAGGTGGGTTAAGGGCATCACAGGAAACTCTTGGTTGATTCCCCAAAAGTCTGGAAGTGATTGAAACATTGAAAAGTTTAAAAGATACTTTTCTTGTATCCTATTGGCAATACTTTTAAGTTCTGTATAGTTATTAAAGTCCAATAACGATATCGCTTTTTTGATGATTAGATGGGTGAGAACCTCTGCATTGCTGCGATCTTGTAAATCAACATAACCCAAATCAAAAAGTGTCAAGATTGATTCAAGATGCTCTAGTGCATCGTGCATAAACTCCATGGCAAGTTTTTTATTCATGCTTTTGTATAAATCATAAAGCTCGGTAATAAGTTTTGGGTTTTCGTTTTTAAGTTTTAGATCACTTGCAACACTTGAAGATGAATACAACTCCAAAACAGGAGCAATAAGCACTGTTGATGGAGCTGAAATATAGCGTCCTGATTCTGTATAGATGTTGGGTTGGGGTACATTTTTATTGCTTGCAATGGTTTGTAAAGTAAACACAACATCATTTGCAAACTCCTCAATTGAGTAGTGAATATTACGTTCAAATTGTGAATATTCTACGTTGAGACCACCCCCAATATTAATATTATTTAAATTATCTGCTCCCATTTGTTTGAGCTGAGCATAGATGTTTCCCGCTTCTTTTAATGCTTTTTTTAAAGGTGCAATGGTGTTCATCGCTGAACCTATATGAAAATGAAGCATGGTAAAAAGATTTAATAAGTTATGCTTATGAGATACTTCATCAGCATAACTTATT
>JAYEFX010000252.1:0-6102 GCA_034658775.1 Campylobacterota bacterium | reverse complement strand
CTTTTATATGCTCTGGTGTAGTTCCACAACAACCACCAGAGCATATAAAAGCATTAAGCGATGCTGTTCAATCCGTGGTACCTAAAAAACCAATTGGATCGCATGCAAACTCTTTGGCTTCATTGTTTAATACAGTACCACTTAAGCAAGATCCTGCGCCCCTTTTAATAGGTGAGCGAAGTAATGCTACGGGTTCAAAAGCGTTTAGAGAATTGCTCAAAGCCGAAGACTACGAAGGAACATTAAGCGTTGGTCAGCAGCAAGTACGTAAAGGTGCTCATGTTATTGATGTCAGCGTTGGCTTTGCAGGTCGTCATGAGGCAAAAGACATGAATGAGGTCGTGGGTCGATACGCACAAAAAATAGCTTTACCTCTGATGCCAGATTCTACGCAAACGGATTCATTGGAGGTTGCACTTAAGCTTATTGGTGGAAAAGCAATTTTGAATTCAGTTAATCTTGAAGATGGGATTGAAAAGTTTGATGAGGTATGTGCGTTAGCTAAAAGATACGGAGCATCGTTGGTGTGTTTGGTGATCGATGAAGTTGCCATGGCAAAAACAACGGCAAAAAAAGTGGAAATAGCACAGCGTATTTATGAGAGGGCAACTAAAATTCATGGTATTAAACCTGAAGATTTGGTCTTTGATATGCTGGTGTTTACTGTAGGAAGTGGTGATGATGAGTATCGAACGGCGGCCATAGAAACCATAGAAGCCATACGAGAGTTTCAACAAATGCATCCAGAAGTGGGAACGACTTTGGGGCTTTCAAATATCTCATTTGGTCTTGCTACGCATGCCCGAAAATATTTAAATTCATTGTTTTTACACCACTGTGTAGAAGCAGGTTTAACTTCAGCCATTGTCAATGTTCAGCATATTGTGCCTCTAAATAAAATGACCACTGAAGATATACAAATTTGTGAAGATTTGCTGTTTAACAATCAAGAAAAAGGTGATCCTTTATTTGCTTTTATTGAACACTTTTCTGATGTGGAAGCGGTGAGTGAACAAAGTGATGAAGAGTATGAAAAGCTAAGTGCCAAGCAAAAAGTGGAAAAGCTTTTGCTTGATGGAGATAAAGAAAGAATGTTGCCATTAGTAGCGCAACTAAAAGAGGTGATGCCTCCTGAAGTGATTGTCAATGAATGGTTGATTGATGGGATGAAAATTATTGGAGAGTTGTTTGGATCAGGACAGATGCAACTTCCTTTTGTACTGCAAAGTGCGGAAACCATGAAAGCTACCGTGGACAGTCTCAATCCATTTTTACCTAAACAAGACAAAGAGAGTGATACTACATTGGTATTGGGAACGGTCAAAGGTGATGTGCATGATGTGGGAAAAAATCTTGTGGACATTATCTTGAGCAACAATGGATTTAAGGTCAATAATATTGGCATTAAAGCCGATATTGATAGCTTTATAGAACAACTTGAAGACCCCAATCAAACCATCGATGCACTAGGTTTTTCGGGTTTATTAGTAAAAAGTACAGCGGTGATGAAAGACAATTTTGAATATTTAGCAAGTCGAGATATAAAAGTGCCTGTTCTTATTGGTGGAGCGGCATTGACCAAAACTTTTGTGGATGATTTTTGCAGACCTTTATATGAGGGACCAATATTTTATTGTCGTGATGCTTTTGATGGTGTTATTGCCATGCAACGAATTGAAGCGGGTGGGGATATTGATACCAACATGCCTGCGGATTTAATAGTGTATGATGATGAACAAAAAGAGGAAAAAGTTGTCTTTAATGCTTTAGAACATACACCTAAGCTATTGGATAATCATGAAAACTACACACCACCATTTTGGGGTGTGCAAAATATTGCATCAAACTTTGATCCAAATACAGTGTTTGAATGGATCAATCATCGTATTTTATATCGTCAACGTTGGGGATACAAACGAGGAAAGCAAGACAAAGATAAATTTTTAGAGCATGAAAAAGAGGTTGTTGAGCCAATTTATCATCGTCTTAAAGATCAATTTATAGACGAAAATATTTTTGATCCCATTGCTTTGTATGGATATTTTGCCTGCAAAGCCAACGATACCGTTCTTGAAATCTATGATAACGAGAAGAAAAATATTATCGCAACATTTGATTTTCCACGACAAGGAAAATCTCCACATCGATGTTTGAGTGATTATTTTAAAAGCGATGACTTTGATGTGGTGGGATTTACGTTTGCCAGTGCTGGGCATAAAATTACCCCTTTTGAGCGAAAAATATATGATGCAGGTAACTTTGCAGAATATTATTTGGTGCATGGTTTAGGCGTTGAACTTGCAGAAGCCTTAGCTGAAGTGTTGCACAAGCAAATACGGCTTGATCTGAATATTTCGCAAAATGAAGGGCATACCCTAAAAGATGTACAGATGAAAAACTATCAAGGGTGTCGATATTCTCCTGGGTATGCCGCATGCCCTGATTTAGCGATGAACCGTACCATCTTTGATCTGCTAAAACCTGAAGATTTTGATGTGCATTTGAGCCAAACATTTCAGATCGATCCAGAGCAAAGCACGGTGGCTATTGTTGTGCCCAACAAAGAGGCGATCTATTTTAATGTATAGATTACAAATATCAAATAAGTTAAGAGTGTAAATGTTTAAGAACAGTAAGTTGAAACTAAAATTAGTAATTCCCTTGTCGATATTGGCCATAATATTTCTATTTTCAACTTCAAGTATTATTTTTCACCATTATAAAAAAACCACTTTACTGGAAAGTCTAAATACGGAAATAGTTTTAGCAACAAAATTATCAGAAGTTTTACATGAAATTCAAAGAGAACGAGGTATATCTGTAGTATATATTGGCAGCAAAGGTGAAGCATTTCAAATGCAACTTGAGCTTCAAAAAGAGACAACAGATGATATGTTAAATGATTTGCAAATATTTTTAAACCAAAAATATATAAAAGGTCAGTATGAAAATATTACAAGTTCTTTGGATGGCTTATTAAAACTTATATCAAAACTTAACCGTACTCGAGAACATATTATTCAGGATAAATCGTATGATTTGAGTGTTGTACAATATTATAGCCAGATTAATTCCAGCATACTACAGACCATTATTGAGGTATCAAAAGTTTCACAATTACCAAAAATAACTCAAAATATTATTGCATACAGTAATTTCTTATATTTTAAAGAGTACGCTGCAATTGAAAGAGCAATTGGAATAAGTATTATTACTGGTGAGTCTGATAATAAAACTAAAATAATAAAACTAAACAGTAATTTTGAAAAACAAAAACACTCTAAAGAATTTTTTGAAAAATATATTTCCAAAGAGATGATACCTATTTATAGCAAAAGGCTAAAGCACAAGTCTTTTCAAGTTGTAAAACAAAAGAGAAAAATATTATTGGAGAAAAAAGAGACTGCGGTATTGGATCTTAGTGCTTATTCATGGTTTGAATACGCAACAAATAGGATAGATCAACTGCATATTGTAGGAGAATACCTATATGAAGAGATTATCTCAAACATACAAGAGGAATTGGAATCTTCATATGTGTATTTTATCATATTTGGTGCATTAAATATATTAACTATTGTGTTATTTGTCTTTTTAATAGCTTTAATGTATAAAATTATAACAAATGAACAAAAACTAAAAATTATGATGGATAAATATATCATTAGTTCTACTTCAGATTTAGATGGTGTAATAACAGGTGCTAGTGATGCATTTTGTAAAATATCAGGTTACACTGAAGAGGAATTAATAGGTAACACTCAGAATATAAGTAGGCATCCAGATATGCCTAAAGAGGTTTTTGTTCAGATGTGGCATACGGTAAAGGATTTAAAAAAAACATGGACGGGAAAGATAAAAAATCGTAAGAAGAATGGTGATTATTATTGGGTATATGCAAATATTGAACCAATATTTGATGAAAAGGGTGAGATAGAGTCTTATGCTTCTATACGACTTGATATCACTGAAACAGAAGATCTTCAAGATAAAATAAACTTAGAAATTCAAAAAAACAAGCAAAAAGATAAAGCGATGCAACAGCAATCTCGTCTTGCACAAATGGGTGAGATGATAAGTATGATAGCACATCAATGGAGACAACCACTTACTGCTATTAGTGCAACAAGTGGCGGAATAAATATAAAAGCAAAACTAAATAAACTTGATAACAATACAGCAATAGAGCTTTCCTCAAAAATAATGGATTTTTCACAACATTTAAGTACAACGATAGATGACTTTAGAGAATTTTTCAAATCAAATAAAAAGAAAAAAAACACTACGTATTCTGAAGTAATAAAAAGTGTTTTAAATATAGTAGAACCTTCTCTTGTTAGTCAAAATATTAAAATAATTAAAAATTTTAACAGTGATACTGATTTATATACCTATCCCAATGAACTTAAGCAGGTTATTCTAAATCTTATTAAAAATGCAGAAGATATTCTTATAGAAAGAAATATTCAAAACCCAATAATCACAATAGAGGCAAAAGAGTATATTTTAAATGTACGTGATAATGCAGGTGGGATACCAGAAGATATATTGGATAAAGTTTTTGATCCATATTTCTCAACTAAAACGAAAAAAGATGGTACGGGTCTTGGTCTTTATATGTCTAAAATTATTATTGAAGAACATTGCAATGGAAAACTTAGTATTTATAATGATAATCACGGGGCAGTTTTTAGAATAGATTTAACTCAAAAGATGATTGATTCTAAGGCATAATTGTCAACACTTTTATGTTTTTCAGTAGTATTATTTGATATACTTCTTAAAATTATAAGAAAGAAGAATAATGGAAAAAGAAAAAATATTAGCTTGCGACAATGAGATCTGTTTTAAAAAAGATGAATGTGAACGATACAGATTATACAAAGCAGGGCAACAAGACTATAAAACACACAATGGAAAAACACACAAGGGCTGTGGACAGTTTATAGAAAATACCAAATAGTAAAATGCATACGAACTTAATGTTATTGGGTCGATTGTGTTTGTATTTATTCATTTTTCTTCCTCTCTTTACCTTTGCTCATCCTCATACTTTTATTGATGTTCATCCAAGTATTGAGATCAAAGATAAAAATGCAATAAAAATTCATTTTAAATGGGTGATTGATGAGATGACATCTTCAATGCTTATCATGGAAACGGATTTTGATGGTAATGGAAAATACGATAAAAAAGAGAATGAAAATCTTCGAAAGAACTATTTTAGTTCTTTGGTGGAGTTTGGATTTTACACGCAAATAAATTTCAACAATAAGTATCAAGATAAAATTATCCCTAAAAATTTTCAAGGAAGTGTTGAAAATCATAAACTGTGCTATTCATTTGATGTGGAACTTAGCTATGCGATCAAAGGTTTAGCTATAGATTTTGCAGATAAAGATTTTCTTGTTGCCATGATTTTAAAAAAAGAATTTGTAAAAATATCAGGGGCAAAGCCTAAGATAAGTAATTTGGACAATGAGTATTATTTTGGTTATCGATTGGAGTTTGAATAATGGATTTTTATAACACAATGTTAAGACAACTGGTGGTATGGCAGTATGAGATTAACAGTTTTATCTCAAGTACCATACGCTCCATCAATGATGAAAATTCTGTGAGTGCATCTTTATTGGTGATTGGTATTGCCTTTTTGTATGGAGTGGTACATGCTGCTGGTCCAGGTCATGGGAAAGCATTAGTGAGTTTTTATTTTATTAACGATAAAGAACAAAACTATAAAAAAGCATTTCAAATTGGGTATTTGATATCGGCTATACATGCTACTTCAGCATTGATTATCACCTTTGGTATCTATTTTATTGTGCAAAAGATGTTTCGCCAGAATTTTGATGAGGTGAGTACTGTTGCTATGAGTATATCCTCTGTATTGATTATTTTAGTTGGGGTCTATTTACTGATTCATGCCATTAAAGATCGAAACGAAAAAGACAGAGCATTTACAAATAAAAACAATAAATCAAAACTCGCTGTTGCTTTTAGTGCTGGAATTATTCCTTGTCCTGGTGTGATGACCATTGTGCTGTTTTGCATCATGTTAAAGCATTTTGTTTTAGGTATTGTGGCGGCTGTTTTCATGAG
>JAYEFX010000251.1:0-6162 GCA_034658775.1 Campylobacterota bacterium | reverse complement strand
AAATAAAACGCAACAAGCACTTCTTTTCCAACAATCAAAACTTGCCAGTATGGGAGAGATGATTAATAATATTGCACATCAATGGAGACAGCCACTGAATCGAATAAATTCAAGCGCAGCGGTTATGTATACTTTTGGAGATAAAAGTATACAGCAAAAAGTAAAAGATATTGAAAACAATACCCGATATATGTCCGATACGATAGAAGATTTTAGTAATTTTTTTCATCCTGATAAGGAAAAAGTTGAGTTTGATTTAGATCAGGCATTGCAAAAAGCAATGAATCTATTAAACTCCAGACTCAATAATGTCCAACTAAATATTGATAATAAAAATACCATGATGCTTTATGGATACGAAAAAGAGTATATTCAAGTGCTTTTAACGATATTAAATAATGCTTTGGATAACTTTGAGATAAACGATATTCAAAATCCACGTATTGCTATAGATGTCAAAAAAAACAATCACTCTATAGAGGTTCATATTGAAGACAATGGGGGAGGGATCAAAGAGGAGATTATTGGTAAAATCTTTGATCCATACTTTACAACAAAATTTTCATCCCAAGGTAAAGGGATAGGTTTGTACATGTCAAAAATGATTTGTGAAAACAGTATGGATGGGGAACTGAATGTCTCCAATGGTGAGCATGGAGCAATTTTTACCATAATGCTGCGTGTGCAAGTTTTAAAATAATAGATGTTATACTAAAAAAAAGGTTTGAAATGGATGGTATGATAAATAAAGAGTTAACAGTTTTATATGCAGAAGATGATCTTGAGACACAATCAAATTACAATATTATTTTGGAACAATATTTCAAATATGTTTATTTGGCTTCAAATGGTGAAGAGGCACTAAGGCTTTATACTCAACATAAACCCGATGTGGTGCTTTTGGATGTTAGTATGCCACTAATAGATGGTTTGGAAGTGGCTAAAACCATACGTAAAACGGATAAAGAAACAAGAATTTTGATGTTTACGGCACATTCAGAACGGGAAAGACTACTTCAAGCAGTTAATTTGCATCTGGATGAGTATTTGTTAAAACCTGTTGATATTGAAGAGTTTCAAAATATTTTATTAAAACTTAATTCAGAACTCGTACAATCACACATCATGAAGTTGCATTGCGATTTTACATGGGATAAACAAAAAAATGAGTTATTTTATAATAATGAAATTGTTAATATAACTAAAAAAGAGAATGCTCTTATGCAAGCTTTATGTGCCAATCCGGATAAATATTTCACTACGAAACAGATATCTTTAATACTTTGGAATGAAGTGATGAAAAGTGAACATAACAACAGAATCAAGCAACTCGTATCTCGCTTTAAACAAAAGATTTCACAAATTTGTGATCAGCAAGATGGATTGATAGAAAACAGCTACTCCTACGGATATAAAATAAAACTCTTTTAATTTGGAATTCTTTTCTTTAATAGTGTCAAATAAATAATATTAATATGTAATTTATGCTAAAATTAGGTAAATTTTTATTAGGAAACGACATGGAAGTAAAAGATCGTTATATCGTAGAGGGCTTAATCGACAGAAAAGTTGATGGTAAGAAAAGTAAAATACCTGCACGCTTAGACTTTTTGCAGTCTGCAACAGGGTTGATTTTAGCAATATTTATAAAATTCCACATTATTTTTGTATCTTCAATTCTCATCAGTAATGATTTTATGCATGCTGTTGAAGTACTTTTAGCTGGTGGACTTTTTGTTGATGGTGGGAGTCCAAAGTTTATTGTAGGATCTGCAATTGTAGCCTTTACTCTTATTGTTGTGCATGCAGTTTTGGCATTGCGTAAATTTCCAAACTCATACAGGCAATATCGAAATTTTAAATCACATACGATGATGTATAACCATGGTGATACAAAATTATGGGCATTGCAAATTCTTACAGGTTTTATCTTGTTTTTTGTGGCTTCAATGCATCTGTATCAAATGGCAACCAGTCCGAGTGATATTGGACCGTATTTGAGTTCAGATAGAATTTACACTGATTCGGCTTGGATGATGTACATTGTTTTATTAATTGCTGTTGAGTTGCATGCAACGATAGGATTGTATCGTTTGGTTGTAAAGTGGGGATGGTTTGAAGGTAAAGATTATAAAGAATCACGAAAAAGATTTCAAAAGTTTAGAAATATAGTGATTGTATTTTATATTGTTTTAGGACTTTTGTCTTTAAGTGCGTACATGAAAACAGGTTATGATCATAAAGATAATTACGGTGAAAAATATATTCCTACACACATGGAGAACAAATAATGAAAATTTATTATACTGATGTATTGATTATTGGTGGTGGACTTGCTGGTCTTCGTTTGGCCATCTCAACACAAGAGAAAGGGCATAAGACAACAGTATTGTCCTTGGTCCCTGTTAAACGTTCACACTCTGCTGCTGCTCAAGGTGGTATGCAAGCAAGTGTAGCAAACAGCGTAATGAGTCAAGGGGACAACGAAGATGTTCATTTTGAGGATACGGTAAAAGGAAGTGACTGGGGATGTGATCAAAAAGTTGCTCGTATGTTTACTCAAGTTGCTCCAAAAGCTATTCGAGAGCTCACAGCTTGGGGTGTGCCTTGGAGTCGAATTAATGCAGGTCCAAAAGATGTGATTATTAATTCTAAAAAAGAGGTGATTACAGAATCCGATGATGTGCATGGACTGATCAATTCACGTGACTTTGGTGGAACAAAAAAATGGCGTACGTGTTACACTGCTGATGCAACTGGACATACTATGCTGTATGCAGTAGCAAATGAAGCGATAAAAAATGATGTAAATATCTTGGAAAAGAAAGAAGCTGTATCATTAATACATAAAGATGGTACATGTTGTGGTGCTGTTGTCAAAGATTTGATGGATGGATCAATTTGTGCGTACGTAGCTAAGAGTACAGTGATTGCAACAGGTGGTTATGGAAGATTGTATGAAGCAACTACCAATGCCGTTATTTGTGAAGGTACAGGTGCAGCAATGGCACTTGAAACTGGGATTGCACGATTGGCCAATATGGAAGCGGTGCAATTTCACCCCACAGCACTTGTTCCTTCAGGAATATTGATGACGGAAGGGTGTCGAGGAGATGGTGGACTTTTACGAGATGTTGATGGGTATCGATTTATGCCCGATTATGAACCAGAGAAAAAAGAGCTTGCCAGTCGAGATGTTGTGAGTCGTCGTATGACTGAACACATGCGAAAAGGCAAAGGAGTACCTTCCGTTTATGGAGATCACCTATGGCTTGATATCTCAATTTTAGGACGCAAACATATTGAAAAAAATCTTCGAGACATGCAAGATATCTGTATAAATTTCTTAGGAATTGATCCTGCGGATGAGGGCGTTTGGATCCCTGTTCGACCAATGCAACATTATTCTATGGGTGGAATAAAAGTTGATCACACAGGACAATCCCCACATTTAAAAGGATTGTTTTCTTGTGGAGAAGCTGCTTGTTGGGATCTTCATGGATTTAATCGATTGGGTGGAAATTCCGTAGCTGAAACAGTTGTTTCAGGTATGATTATTGGTGAATACGTGAGTGAATATTGTCAAAATCACACCTTGATTTTTGATACAGAAGTGGCACGAGCTGCGATGCAAGAGTTTGATGATCTTCAAGATAAAATTTTATGCAATCAGTGTACACCAGAAGAGCAAATTGATGGATATCACAATATTTATGATATTCGAGATAAAATGAAGCAAATAATGATGGACGATGTTGGAATCTTTAGAAATGGGAAAGATTTGCAAACAGCTGTTGATGAATTGAAACAACTTATAGTTGAAAGTGAAACGGTAAGTGTACGTAGTAAAACCAAATCTGCTAACCCTGAGCTCATAGATGTACTTAGAACTCGAAAAATGCTTAAGCTTGCACTTTGTGCGGCAAAAGGAGCATTGCAACGAACTGAGAGTAGGGGAGCTCATACACGTGAGGATTTTACCAAACGTGATGATGTGAATTGGCTCAAGCGAACATTAACATCATGGCCAAATAAAGAGGATATTGAACCAACTGTTGAATATGAAGAATTGGATATTAGCAGTATGGAGTTAGCTCCTGGATTTAGAGGCTATGGTAAAAAAGGCAATATTATTGAAAATCAAGAATCATTGCAAAGAGCTCAAGAAGTAGAGCAATTAAGAGAAGAAAATAAAAATCTGGATCGTTTTGAGATCCAAAAAATGTTGATGCCATATGAATTACCATCAATTTACACCAATAAAAATCAACGAGCAGGGATCGATTATGAGTAGAATGTTAAAATTTCATGTATTTAAATACAATCCATTGGACAAAAGTGATCGACCTAAGTTAAAAACTTATGATCTTGAAGAAACACCAGGAATGACTTTATTTGTTGCTTTGAATATGATTCGAGATAAGATTGATCATACCTTACAGTTTGATTTTGTGTGTCGTGCGGGTATTTGTGGATCGTGTGCTATGGTGGTCAATGGGACACCAACTCTAGCGTGTAGAACATTGACACGTGATTATCCTCAAGGGGAGATTACACTTTTACCGCTTCCTATTTTTAAACTTATTGGTGATTTATCTGTGGATACAGCCAATTGGATGAAAGATATGTCGCACGATATCCAAAGTTGGATTCACACCAATGAACAAACATGTATTGATGCCATTGAAAAACCAATGGAACCAGAAGTTGCTGAAGAGATTTATGAGCTGGATCGTTGCATAGAGTGTGGTTGTTGTGTTTCCGCATGTGGGACTAAACGAATGCGACCAAACTTTAAAGGTGCTGTTGCACTTAATCGTATAATGCGTTTTTCTGTAGACCCAAGAGATCAGCGAACGGATGAAGATATGTATGAGATTATTGGTGATGATGAAGGTATTTTTGGATGCATGAGCTTACTGGGTTGTGATGATACATGTCCAAAGCAATTGCCACTTCAAAGTAAGTTAGCGTATCTTCGACGAAAAATGGTAAGTGTGAAATAGTCCCTTAACCATTTTTTCGTTATAATTGCGAAATTTTTAATAGGGTTATTTCATGAATTTAAAAACTACAAAACAAGAGGCACTTGATTATCATCAATTTCCAAATCCAGGTAAAATTGGTACATCCACTACAGTGCCTTTTAAATCACAAAAAGATCTTTCGTTAGCCTATTCTCCAGGTGTTGCAGAACCTTGTCTTGAGATAGAAAAACGTCCTGATGATGCGTATAAATATACTTCTAAAGCAAATCTAGTTGCTGTTATATCAAATGGAACAGCAGTGCTTGGTCTTGGAAATATCGGAGCATTGGCGTCAAAGCCAGTGATGGAAGGTAAGGCTGTTTTGTTTAAAAAATTTGCGGCTGTTGATAGCTTTGATATTGAAGTTGATGAAACGGATGTCGATAAGTTTTGTGAAGTAGTGGAAAAAATCGGACTTACTTTTGGTGGAATAAATCTTGAAGATATAAAAGCACCAGAGTGTTTTGAGATAGAAAAACGACTGGTAAACAAACTTGATATCCCAGTGATGCATGATGATCAGCATGGAACAGCAATTATCAGTTCTGCAGGTATGCTCAATGCTTGTGAGCTTACAGGGAAGAAAATTAAAAAGCTAAAAGTTGTAATCGTTGGAGCAGGGGCATCGGCCATATCCTGCGCTAAGATGTATCGTGAGTTAGGTGTAAAAAATATTGTTATGTTGGATTCAAAAGGGGTTGTAAGCCTTGATAGAGATGATCTTAATAAATATAAAAAGAAATTTGCTGTTAAAAAGAAAATGAGTAAAAACAATGCATTTAGAGATGCCGATATGGTACTTGGACTTTCTGGACCAGGATCTTTTTCCATGAATCATGTTGCACTGATGAACAGTGAACCAATTGTTTTTACTCTAGCAAATCCTACTCCAGAAATTTTTCCAGAAGAGGTATTTAAAATTCGTGATAAAGCCATAGTGGGTACTGGGCGAAGTGATTATCCAAACCAAGTAAACAATGTACTTGGTTTTCCATATATTTTCAGAGGGGCTTTGGACGTGCATGCACGAAAAATAACCATGAAAATGAAACTGGCAGCTGCGCATGCACTTGCTGATTTAGCCAAAAAACCAGTTCCTCAAGAGATTTGTGATATTTACGGAGAAAAGTTTGTT
>JAYEFX010000250.1:0-6203 GCA_034658775.1 Campylobacterota bacterium | reverse complement strand
CAATCATTTAATCTGTTTGAGTCTTTAAGTGTGGAACAAAATGTTCAAATACCAATGGTGCCTTTGAAGTTGTCTTTAGAACAAACCAATATGAATACTCAAACAGCATTAAAATTGGCCAACATAGGGCATAAAAGTGAGCAAACCATAAAAACACTTTCAGGTGGAGAAAAACAGCGTTGTGCCATTGCGCGCGCACTGGTAAACAATCCCGAGATAATTTTATGCGATGAACCAACTGCAAACTTGGATAAAGAAAATTCACTTAAATTTGTTACTATTATCAAAGAGTTACAAGCTATGGGTAAAACGATTGTTGTTGCTACGCACGATAGTTTGTTTGATGAGCTTGAATTTCCTTTTCGCTTGGTTTGTATGGAAGATGGGATGATCATTGCATAATATTTTATTGTCCAATCACGTGGTTGTATTTTTATTTGTTGAAGTGGTGGTATTGTTGTTGCAACTGGTTGCTTTTTTATTTACGTTTCAAATACTTAAATCATGGGATTTTAAAAGCAACAGCTCGTTACAGTACAAATTGGAAAAACGTGCTTATCTGGTTGTGCTAATTGTCTTTTTTTCCATACTGGTTAAAATATTCATGTTGCCGTATTTTGCTTTTGGAATTGATAATTTATCCAATATTGTACCTGGAGCGATGTGTGCTGCAGGTGTTATTGGTGCCAATGATTATGGTCAGCCGTTGTTAAATCTAAAAATCATTATATTATTGCTTATGGGAATTTGGCTTATCCTCAATGATAAAGATATCAAAGCCAAAGAGTATCCCTATTTTAAATCTAAAATGTGGATTTTTATTGGAATTTTCATCTTGATTGTCGTGGAATTTATTTTGGATATTTTGTATTATACCAACATCAGTACAGAAGCTTTGGTACTTTGTTGCAGTACAATTTATGGGGCAGTTGAAGGTACAGGTTTGCCTTTTAATCTTGATGTTCCAAAACTTTTGATTTTGTTTTACTTGTTGTACATTTTAGTCATGGTGGTAAATTTTCAAAAACAAGCACTTTTAAGCATGCTTGCCAATGGATTTTTTATGGTTATTGCGTATTATTCAGTGGTGTATTTTTTTGGTACGTATGTGTATGAATTACCAACGCATCAATGTCCATTTTGCATGTTGCAAAGTGATTATTATTATATAGGGTATGTTATTTGGGCAAATTTATTTTTAGGTGTGTTTTTTGGTATAGCTTCGTACGCCTTGCAATTGTTGTTAAAAAAACAACAAAACAGCATGTTTACATATTCAACAATTTTTGTTAGTATATTTGTATTTATTTGTACATTTTATGTTGTGCGATATTATTTAGTCAATGGAGTATGGTTATGATAGGAAAAATTATCACTTTAGTGATTGTAGTATCTATAATGGTGGTGCTGTTTTTATCGATGTCAACGGCGCAAAAGATGACGGTTATTGTCAATGGAAACATGGATAAAAAGCCTATTGATATAGTGTTGCATCATTTTCAAGATTCTGATTGTGGTATGCCAATTGAGGATATGAATTATGCTTCTCAAGTGGTGGCAAACAGTGGAAATACTTGGTTTTTTCATGATCATGGAGGACTTGCCCATTGGATGCAAGACAAAGAGTTTAAAGATGAATTGGTTGTATGGATATGGGCAATAGATTCTCAAAAGTGGATTGATGGGCGAAAAGCATGGTATTCGTTTACTGAAGATACTCCCATGGCATTTGGTTTTGGTGGATATGAACATAAAAAAGAAAAGATGATTGATTTTAAAACCATGTATCTTAGGGTTCTAAGAAATGAAACCATGGCAAACCCTTATTATGTGGAGCAGTTACGTGGAAGCAATTAATATATTTTCTATTATTACCATCGCTTTTTTAGGCTCTTTTGGGCACTGTATTGGGATGTGTGGTGGAATAGTTGTGGCGTATTCCAGTACTAAAATTGATTCTAAGTGGGATAAAAGCATGCAAGCCATTGCGCATCTGTTGTACTCCTTTGGACGAATCAGTACCTATGGAATCATGGGTGCAATGTTTGGTTTTATTGGTGGTGTGGCAACGTTTAACAGTGTTGCAAATGGCACATTGCTTATCATTGCTGGAATTGCCATGATACTTGCAGGTCTTTCGCTCATTGGTAAAATCAAATTTCTTACTCTTATTGAACATTCGGTATCCAAAAGTGACTGGTACCAAAAAAACTTTCGTAAACTTTTGCATTCCAACTCGTTGTTTAGTTTTTACATCTTAGGGATGATGAACGGTTTATTGCCTTGTGGTTTTGTGTACTTTTTTGCTATAACCGCAGCTAGCACGGGGGATCCAATATATGGAGCATTGGTGATGATTATCTTTGGATTGAGTACTGTTCCTGCATTGTTTTCACTTGGATTTTTTGTAGGACTGTTCAAAAAAAGTGGCTTTAGAAATATTATGATTAAATTAGCCGCTTCAAGTGTCATCATCTTTGGTGCATATACTTTGTATGAGGGGTATGAATACATCAAATACCCGCAAAAATGGATCTATGAATGTTGTGAGTTTGAACCGCCTAGCGATGCCCAAGTGAGCAAACAACCCACTCTTGAAAAACCATGGGCTGATGGTGTTAAGAGATTTTAAGGATTTAAAATCTTTTTAATTTTTTTAGGCACTTGCGCAAAAGGGATTTTTTGTGTTTTTATAAATGTTTCTTTTTCATAGATTCCTACTTCTACCATCATGGAAGTAGGGTTGTAGCTGATGATTTTAAATAGTTGATTTCGTTGTTCGTATTGTAAATTTATTTCTAACATATTTACTACCTTTTCTTTTTATTAAACATCAATATTTTTAGATCAACGTCTAAGGTGAGGAACGATGGCGATATTTCGTACTTAATTGTTCGGCTTTCAAGTTTCTTTATGCGACACTTTAAAGCTTGAAATTTTCGCAGTTTAGCCTCGTTAACTTCTACGATTTGTTATCATATTCTAGTACTCAAATATTTCAGTAAGCATTTGTGATATTTCTTTAGATTTATTTTTTTCTACTTCTCCAATTTTTTTAACTATTCTAGTTTTATCAACTGCTCTTATTTGATCTAGTAATACTAAACCATTTTTATTTTCGAATTTTATTTTTGGTCTAAAAATAAAGGTGAATCCTTTGCTTGTCATTGGTGCAACAATAACAGTTTTTAAAATATTCATTTCATTTGGAGATATTATAATACACGGTCTAGTTTTTTCAAGGAAACCTTTTGCTTCGCAAAACCGCATTTGCTGGTTTTGAATTTCTGAACCAATTGTAGGATTTAGCTTAACTAAAACTATATCAAATCTATTTATTTTATCTACCATTGATAATCTTCTAAATCACTATCATTTAAAAATTCGTTAATTATTGCCGTATCTTTTATATCTTTATTTTGTAATAAAATATTTTCAATATTATCTTTCCAATTTTCCCTTTTTGAAGTTGGAATTGGTTTTATCAATAAGCCATTTTCTACTACTTCTAAATCAATTTGAACATTTTCAAGATGTGCTTGTTTAATTAATGGTTTTGGTATTCTAATACCTTGAGAATTACCTATTCGTGTTAGCATTGTCATTTTATACTCCAGTATAATCTATTTATGCAGTAATTATATTGTAATAACATTTAAATGTCAAGGTGTTAGATACACAAAAGATAAGGTTTGTTAAATACTACTTACAAAAAGCAATTATTTAAGTCATTTAGATATTTTGTATTGTAATTGTTGTATAATCCAAAAATATAAAAATTAATTTAAAAAGAGATATCATGGAATACAGATACATAGGACGTACAGGACTTCGAGTAACACCTATATGTTTAGGAACGATGACTTTTGGTAGCAGTGCGAATAAAAAGGAATCCTTTAAAATCATGGATGCCGCGTATGAACGAGGAATTAATTTTTTCGATACCGCAGAATTATATCCCGTGCCTCCAAAAGCCTCTTGGGCAGGAGTTACTGAAGAGATTATTGGTGAGTGGTTGCAAACTAAACAGCGTGACAGTATTATTATCGCTTCAAAAGTAGCAGGTGCAGCCAATGGTTGGTTTGTACCACCTATTCGTCATGGGTTGACGGCTATTGATTCATTTCACATCAAAAAAGCGATTGAAAAATCACTTAAATCACTCAAAACAGATTACATTGATCTGTACCAAATGCATTGGCCAGATATGACTGTGCCTATTGAGGAGTCTTTAAGGGCCTTTGAAGATCTAAAAAAAGAGGGAAAGATTCGATATCTTGGAACATCAAATGATACAGCTTATGGTTTAACCAAGGCCAATGAAACATCAAAAAATGAAAAACTGATTCGATTTGAATCAATTCAAAATAACTTTTCATTGAACAATCCACGATTTTTGGATGAGTTGGCCAATGTTTGTCAAAAAGAACAGATCTCATTGCTTCCATATTCCCCAATTGCAGGTGGTGTATTAAGTGGAAAATACAACGGAAAGTTTTTTCCTGATGATGCACGCTTTTCAAAATATTTCAAAGACAATAACCCTCGTATGCAAGCACAAGGGGAGCGTTTTGTAAATGCTAAATCATTGAAAACTACGCAAGAATACATGAACTTAGCCGATGAATTAAATATCTCACCAGTCACTTTAGCCGTGGCCTACAGCATGCATTTTGATTTTGTGGCTTCTACAATTATTGGGGCTACCAAAGTAGAACAACTTGATGCTTCATTTGCTGCATTTGATGTAAAATTAAGTAGTGAAACAATGAAAAAGATACAAAAGATTCAAAACGATATTATGTACCCAATGGGTTAAAAGGAAAAAAATGAAATTTATTTTTGCATTGATAATCTCAATGCTTTTAGGGGGCAATATGTTAGCACAAGACAATGTGTATTTTTTACCAAAGCAAAGTAAAGAAGCCAAAAAAGAGATTGCATCGTTGATAAACAATGCAAAAAGCAGTATTGATATTGCCATGTACAATTTTAGCTATAAGAAATTTGCTAAATTACTTAAAAAAGCTAAAAAAAGAGGGGTAAAAGTGCATCTTTTGTATGAAAAGTCAGATATCAAACTCAAAGGTTTGGATGCTGTTCAGCATGCCAATAAGGTAAAATTGCACACAAAACTGGCAATTTTTGATAATCAAACGGTTGTATTTGGATCAACAAATTGGACTAAAGAGAGTTTTAATGAAAATTTAGAATTTATTTACGTTACAAACAATCCCAATACAGTACAAAAATTCACTACATTTTTTCAAGGAGTTAAGTAGATGTTAGAACTTTTTATAGGAGCATATTGTATCTATTTTGCAGTGAATATTTACACTGCCTTTATGCAAATAGATTATGTTAAAAAAGCACAAAAATTGCCAGCGGTTATTTTGAATCAAAGTAAATATATCCCCGCAGGAAACTACAGTGTCGAAACACAGCGTGTAGCATTGGCCAGTGCTTTTTATGATTTTATTATATTTTTTATGTGGATATCCTTTGGACTTACAGCTCTAAATGATATTTTTATCCAATATAGTGGTTGGCAAAAAGCCATACTGTTTATTGACAGTTTCATTATCATAAATTGGATTTTAGGTTTGCCATTTGAGTTGTACAGTACATTTAAATTGGATAAAAAGTATGGGTTTTCAAACATGACCGCTTCACTTTGGGTTAAAGATACGTTAAAGTCAGGCGCATTGTTTTTGATTTTTGGATCAGCAGTAATTGCTGGAATCGCGCTGATTATTGAAAATATTACAACCTGGTGGATTTGGGGATTTGCTTTTATTTTTGCAATTATTTTACTGATCAATATGCTCTATCCTGTGATTCGAGATAAGATGTTTGATAAATTTGAATCACTCAAAGATAAAGAGCTTGAAGTAAAAATTGAAAAACTTCTTTCTCAAGTTGGTTTCAAAAGTTCAGGGGTATTTAGTATAGATGCCAGCAAACGAGATAACCGTTTAAATGCATATTTTGGGGGATTGGGAAGTACAAAAAGAGTAGTTTTATACGATACCTTAATTGCAAAGTTAACGCACAATGAGCTTCTTGCTGTATTGGGGCATGAGCTTGGGCATTTTAAAAATGGTGATATTATTAAAAATATAGGAATCATGGGTGTGGTGATGTTTTTCTTTTTTGCCTTGTTTGGAAACCTTCCTCAAGAGCTGTTTTTATCCATGAATTTA
>JAYEFX010000249.1:0-6356 GCA_034658775.1 Campylobacterota bacterium | reverse complement strand
GGCATTGATTGGTAAATTTAAACTTAAGAGTAAAGTCAATAAACGTACGCTTAAAAGTGGTGAGGCAACCGCATACAGTATTACGGTTGAAGGTCGAGGGAATATTGATGATTTGGATGATGTTAAATTGGATATTCCTAATGTCACCATTTATGAAAACAAAGCAGAACAAAAATACAATGTGGATACTAATGGAAATTATGGTGGAGTATATACCAAAAGTTTTTCAATCGTTGCGCAAGATGATTTTGTCATACCAAGCATTGAAATTAGTTATCTTGATAAAAAATCAAAACAGATCAAAACCATCAAAAGTAAAAGCTATACGATAAAAGTACAACAACCTAAAGGTCAAACAGTTCAAGCACCAAAACAACTGCAAAAACTAGAAACCCCAAAAAAGATTGAGAAAAAAGTGCAGATTAAAACAGTTGATAGCAGTACTGAAGAAAAGGCAATATTTTTTGTTTTAGGTATGCTTATGATGCTGATTTTAGGTTTGCTAATGCAGTATATTTTAAAATTAAAAGGTAAAAAACAAGATCAAGAGATCCCTTTGCTTACACGAGTTAAACGGACGAAAACAAAACAAGAGTTATTAAAAACAATTGTCGCTCAAGTTGGAATGGATGAGCGACTGGACCATATTATATTTGAACTTGAAGCAAATAATAACAGTGATATTCGCATGTACAAAAAAGAGATAATAAAATTTTTAAATACAAAAACAGTATAAGAAAAGATGATTTAATCTTTAATCTTTAAATTTTCCTGTGCACTTAACCATACGGCTGTATCTTTATCGTGTGTTAAAATTTTTAATACTTTTGGAGATGTTTGTGGATCTGAAGCGATAACTCTTTTAACGTTTACAGATACGGTACTTTTATCTGAATAGAAGTAATCATAGGTTAAATTCTCAAATCTATTATTGCAATGTGCATAACTTAAAGTCATAAGACTCAACAATGTGATTGTAGATATTTTTTTCGAATAATTCATTTTAAACCTTTAGTATATTTTGTTGTAATTATAATTAGTATAACTTAAAATTAACTTACTTATTGATAATAATTATCACTATTTAAGCATATTCTAAAATATTTCTTTCTATAATTCCATCATAAAGGAAAAATTATGATGCCATTTTCGGATAAAGACATATATGAAGCTGTACAAAACAATCTACCAAAAGTAAGTACTTACGTCAATTCTCATGGAGGAGACATAACTCTTTTGGGTGCTAAAGATGGGGTGGCGTATATTGAGCTTTTAGGCTCATGTAAAGGGTGTGCCATGAGTTTAATGACAACCAAAATGGTGGTGCAACGGGAATTAAGAACATTGATTCATCCTACATTAAATGTTGTCAATATTGATGAAAGTGGTGAACACACACTTCCTAATGATGTGTATACTGTTGAACCGATTGTTTCTAATAACCTACCTCAAGAAAGTAAAAGCATCATGGGTAAAGTAAAAAGTCTATTTAGCTAAATAGGCTTTTAGTCGCTTGATCCCCTCTTTCATGTGTTCAATATCTTTGGTGTATGAGAATCGCAGATACTGATGGGTATTCATAGGTTAATCCATGATAGAGTGTTCATCTGAAATAAATTCAAAAGAGCTCATTTTTCGTATCGCATAATCTCTACTTTTTTATTCAACATTATAGCAGATGCATTAAAAAAGTTAAGCCCAAATGAATATTTATAAGAGTAAAATTCGTTAATAATTACTATTTAAATTTTATGGAGAATGCTATGCTTACAGACTTGTTTTCTAAATTTTTACTGCTCTTATGTGTTTCATTGATGGTGCCTTCATTAAGTAATGCACAAGAATCGACTAAACTTATTCAAAAAGATTTAGTTGCTGTTTCCAAGGAGGACAGCTCTACTATAGAAAAAGAAGATCACAGTGCTGTTGACAAACAAATAGAAGCACAAAACAGATTACTCAAAGAGGTTATTGAAAATATCAATAATGAAACATATTTAAAAACTCCCATCTCAGAAGAGATGTATGATACACAGATCAATCTTCTTAACAATAAAATTAATATTAATAAAAAAGAAAAAAACCTTTTAGCCGTAAAACGTGATGAATTAAAACTTTTTTTGATCAATGAAAAGTACATCTATGATAAAACATTATCCCAAATAGTACACGCTAAAAAAAGTTATAAAGATAAAGAATATTTTGACACCATACTCAAAAATAATATTAAAATGATTCAAGCCACATCGCTTAAAGAGTACACTGCCTTGTATGAAAAAGAGTTGCAAAGTGAAAATAAAATATCAAAAGAGTTTGTGCATAACTACATAGAGTTGCACAACCAAAGTTATACACAAATATTTGTGTTGGAATATTTGCTCAAAAATATGGAACAATATAGAACCACAAATTTTTTTATTGATAAATTTAATTTACAGTTTTTTGTTGATGAGATAGATTCAATAGCAGGTATTTCATTTGTATCAAGTCTCACATCATATTATTTAAAATTTTCCATTGGAGAGATATTAATTGTATTAGTAATTCTTTTATTTTTTAGACTTTTAAATACAAAAATTATTGCTCTGTTCGCAATATTTATTAAAAAAATATTTGCTTCAGGAGATAAGGATAGGCGTAATGCTATTAATATGTACATTCAAAAATCGATCTATCGACCATTGACGTATATTTTATACCTTTTAGCCATCCAAATATCAATTTATATTTTTATCAAAGAGGTGCAACTTCTTGCACAAATTATACCGTGGATAAATACTTTGTACATGGCAATATTTACATGGGCATTGTACGCGAGTTTAAATACCGGTATTGATATCTATGCCAACAAACTGTTGGATAAATATCCAAATGTACGAAAAGAGATGATTGTCTTTATTCTACGAATCATTAAAATTATCCTTATTTTATTGGTGATCTTATTTTTATTTACGCAGTTGGGAATTGATATCAATGCCATTGCAGCTTCACTGGGGGTTGGGGGTATCGCTATTGCTTTAGCATCCAAAGATACCTTAGCAAACTTTTTTGGATCGCTCAATATCATGACCGATAACTCGTTTTCTCAAGGTGACTGGATCCGTACAAATAACGTTGAAGGGGTGGTTGTGGATATACGAATGAGAACAACACGAATACGAACATTTGATAATGCTATGATCACTATACCCAATTCAGAACTTGCCAATACGCATATTGTAAATTGGTCCAAACGACGTATAGGACGGCGTATTAAGATGACATTGGGGATTACATATGAAAGTAAGATGGAAGATATAGTACAACTCAAACATGATATTTTAGCAATGCTTAGTGAGCATGAAAGTATTGCAACATCACGCAATACAAACAAGACTCAATCGAAAAAATTTGAGGTAGCAAAACGGGAGGATCTGCAAGGTATTAAAAACACATTGTTGGTGTACATTGATTCTTTTGGTCCCTCTTCTATTGATATTTTGATCTACTGTTTTTCAAAAAGTCCCAATTGGGAAGATTGGTTGCGAACTAAAGAGGATCTGTTGATCCAAATTGAAGCTTTGGTTCAAAAAAACAATTGTAGTATCGCGTATCCTACGCAAACACTTATTGTGCAAAATGAGCAAAATATGAGTGAGGTATTGAATATTCAGTAGTTTAATTGTGACTAAGCTATAATAGCGCAATTACATTAAGGAATTACATGAAAATTATACAACTCTTATGCGTACTTGCATTGAGTGCATACGCTAGTGAATATTACGCAAAGTTAGAACCTATAAACACCTATGTAGTCAAATCTGCAGCCAGTGGTGAAGTTATTTTTGCTGATGAGAATATTGCGGGGAAAACTGCCCAAAGTACAACCATTGTAAAAATAGATTCAAAGGTCAATCGTATCGATCTTGATGGAGCATTAAAAAAACTAAAAATCATTAACAGTATGATTAGTATTGAAAATAAAAACTATGAAAAACTTAAAAAGGTTTCCACTAAATCGGCTTTTGAAAAAGATGCTCAACGTATAAAAGTGCTTAATCTCCAATCTCAAGCAGCGGATCTAAAAACAAAAGTTGCTTCGTTACGAGATCAAATAAAGAAAAAAACCTTAACAGAAAAAAACAGATACATCTACAGTGTAGAGGTGAAAAAAGGGGATTATGTAAATCCTGGATCACTGTTGTACATTGCCAAAGATTTAAGCAAAGGTAAGCTGGAAATCTTTTTACCAATAGATACAGCGCATACGTTTAAAGAAAAATCTATTTACATCAATGGGGTAAAATCAGATTTAAAAATTGATAAGATTTATGCGGTTGCTGATGCTAAACATATCTCTTCATACAAGTGTGAAATTATTGTTCCCAATCCTAAAACATTTTCAAAACTGATAAAAATAGAGTTTAAATAATGCAAACCACAGCGTGTCCGCTTGATTGTTTTGATGCTTGTGAAGTTGATGTTGTTGATGGAGTGTGTAAGCCTAGCAAAACCAATCCAATAACAAACGGTAAGTTATGCCGTTTGTTTGGCTACTTGCAAAACGAGAAACAAATACAAGCCAAAACTTCACTCAATGAAGCACTTGATACTTTAGTCGAAAAGCTCAAAACCCCTAATCAAAATGTACTGTACTACAAAGGAAGTGGAAACATGGGCGTTATGCAAAATGCACCCAAGCTTTTTTTTGATAAGTATGGGGCAACCTTTACGCATGGTGGGTTGTGTGATGAAGCAGGGTGTTATGGAATTGAGCAAAGCCGAGGGAGATGTGTCAATCCACCTATACAAAATCTTATTAACTCTGATGTGGTGATTGTTTGGGGACGAAATCTCACCGTTACATCGCCGCATATTTACAACATGGTTAAAGATAAAACCATTATCACCATTGATCCTGTAAAAACACAAATTGCCAAAGAATCGGTACTGCACATACAGCTTAAACCCAAAACAGATCATCTATTAGCAGTGTTGCTTGCACGACTCGCGTATACTGAATGTTTAGATGACCAAGAGTTTATTGAAAACAATACGCAAGAGTATGAGTGGTTTTATGAGATGACGCAAGGTGTACGTATCAATAAAAGCTTAAAAGCAATAGGTACGAGCATCAAAGAGTTAGCGGACTTTTTTAGCATATTGGTGGATAAAAAAGTAGCAATTTTAGCAGGTCTTGGTATGCAAAAATATATTGAGGGTGAACAAATCATGCGTACGCTGGATGCTTTTGCAGCAACGCTTGGATTGTTCAATAAAGACGCCGGTGGTTTTTGGTATTTTGGAAGTTCCGATTTTCCTTTTGATAACCCTTTTAATATCAAACCTAAAAATACAGTGGCACGACCTGCGGTCGATTTTGCTAATTATGATATTTGTTTTATACAAGGGGCAAATCCTGTTCTTAGTAATCCAAACACACAACGTGTCATTGATGGATTGAAAAATACTTATGTGGTATTTTTTGGAACTACGGATAATGAAACCGCACAATACGCGGATTTAATTATTCCTGCTAAAACTTTTTTGCAAAAAAAAGATGTACGACTCAGTTATGGTCACGATGAGATTGTAGCGTGTGATGTGATTCACCATAGTGATGAGCACATCAGTGAATATGAATTTACCCAATATCTGTTTGATGCTTTTAATATGGATGGATTAAAGAGTGAAGATGAATTGCTTGATTGTTTTAAAGTGCCATTACGTGATAAACCCATAGTGCAAAGTTTTGAATTTATTGAGGAACTTGATATTGCTACATTGCACCGAGGCGTAGGGGATCGATTTTTTCTTTTGACTTCAAAGCATAAAAACTCTATTTGTTCGCAGTTTAAAACCGATCCGTATTTGTACATACACTCTGCAAATGGTTTTTTAGAAGCTCAAAAAGTATTGGCTAAAACATCCGTAGGTGAGATGGAGTTTGAGGTTAAAACAGATGATGACTTACGCCACGATTGCATTCTTTTATACAGTGGATCAAACGTAAATTATCTTACGTCTCATCAAATAAGTGATGAATCCCATAGTGCAACCTATCAAGATATTATTGTGCAACTTGAGAAAGTTGAGAACTAATTGACCTATAGGGAACTGTTTAAACAACATAAGATTATTCGACAACTTTCCATTGTTCAGATTATTGCGTATTTTGGTGCGTGGTTTTCCAATGTTGCTATTTTTACTATGCTGGTGCAATTTGGAGTAAGTCCTTTGATTATCTCCTTTGTTGCTGCGATGCATTTTCTTCCAGGCATCATCTTGTCTCCTTTGAGTGGAACGATTATTGATCGAAGTGATATTAAAAAGTTGATGATTACTTTGATGAGCATCGAGTTGTTGATGACAATGGC
>JAYEFX010000248.1:0-6427 GCA_034658775.1 Campylobacterota bacterium | reverse complement strand
AAAAGGTTTTTTGTTTGCATATTGTTAAATTGATTACGGTTAAAAGTACGTTGTCGTTTTGCAAGTTGTGCAGTGTGAATACTAATGAACTCCTCCAATTGAGCTCTAGTAGATTTTCCATCAAGATAATCCAGCACTTCGGCAATCCCTATGGATCTCATGCAGTTTGGTAAGCGTCCGTATGTTTGTTCTAGATCAATCACTTCATTAATAACGCCTTGGGCAATCATTTGCTCAGTACGTAAAGAGATACGTTTACGTAAATCTTGTGCATCCCAAATAATCTCAAAAAGTTGCAGCTCTGGGGCAATAGGAACTTTTGGATTTTGCTGAAAAAAATCACTAGGGGAGAGGCCGCTTTGTTTGTATATCTCTAAAGCTTTAGTGATACGATACGTGTCGTTGTGCTTAATTTTTTTCATGTATGATGGATCAACTTTTTGAAGTAAAGCATAGGCACTGCTTGAATCTTGCATCTTTTTTTGCACGTATTGTTGCGTTGTTGTACTGATCTCTACACTAGGTGAGATCCCGTCAATAAGTGTCTTAAGATAAAAACCAGTTCCCCCTACAATAATAAGGTTTTTGCCATGCTCTAAGGCATGATTTTTAGCCTTTTCATAACATGCAAGAAATTGAACAACATCAAAGTCTTCATTGGGTTGAATCACATCAATACCAAAGTGAAGAATACCTTGTTGCTCCTTCTTTGTAGGTTTGGCAGATGCGATATCAATTTGTTTGTATACGGACAGTGAATCCAAGGATAAAATGACGGAGTTGGTTTCTTTGGCAATATCAACGGCTAATGAAGATTTCCCCGAAGCCGTAGGACCAATAATGGCAATTTGTTTCATAAACAGTATTATATCAAAATTTCTGTACAATCCCATTATGAATAAATTAATACAACTCGTAAACAACTTTAATGAACTGGTCATGTTCAAACACTCTATTTTTTCTTTGCCTTTTATTTTTATTGCTATGGTGGTAGCTGCAAAGGGTTGGTTTGGGTTTGAACTGCTTATTTTAGGAACCTTAGCTGCGCTTAGTGCACGAAATTTTGCCATGGGCTTCAATCGCTATTTAGATCGAGATATTGATGCTTTAAATCCTCGTACGATCAACCGTCCTAGCGTAGACGGAAGAGTGAGTAATACTCAGATGATTTGGTTTACAGCATTGAATGCATGTGCTTTTATTGTTGTGGCGTATGTTGTCAATGATTTGGCATTTTATTTAGCGCTTCCTATTTTATTGATTATTGGAAGCTACTCCTATTTTAAGCGATTTTCCTATTTGGCGCATATTATATTGGGTATCTCTTTGGGATTAGCACCTATTGCAGGCGTGGTGGCCGTATCTGAAACAATTACTTTGTGGTCAATCTATTTGGCTCTTGGAGTTATGTTTTGGGTGGCAGGCTTTGATCTATTGTACTCTTTACAGGATATTGATGTGGATAAAAAACTGGGTTTGCACTCCGTTCCTTCTGTTTTTGGTGCACAAAAAACAATGCTTTTTTCAAAAATACTGCACAGCCTAACCATCGTATTTTGGTTATTCTTTATTTTGGAATCCGACAGTGGAATCTTTGGTTATACTGCAATTTTATTCAGCATTGCAATGTTGACCTATGAACATATTTTAGTTAATCGTGATTTTAGAAAGATTGATAAAGCTTTTTTTACGGTGAATGGTTATTTGGGAATCGTATTTTTTATGTTGATTGTGTTGGATAATATATAGAAGAGAAAGGAATGATTTAAACTGAAGTAGATCAGCTTAAATCATCAAGTAGAACTTATTTACAATGTGCTGCTTTGAACATTCCAAATTTATTTTTAGTACCTTTTTTGTCTTTTTTAGATGAGTAACCCGTTTTTACTTCGTTACATTCATCAATCCAGCTGTAGATATCATAAATCTTTACTGTTTTAAATCCCATTTTTCCATAAGTATCTGACTCAATAGAAGCTCTTGCTGCAGAATTACACACAATAATGATATTGTCTTTAATAAAGTTATCATCATCATCAAGTACAATATTTTCTAAAGCTTTTTCAGGTGCTTGTCGTCCAATTCTTTGACTTCCTGGAATATGTGCTGCAGACCATTCAATTGCTGTACGTACATCAGCTACAACCCAATCTTTTGCTTTCAATGCCGCTTTTACATCATCTGCACTTGCAAATGTACCTGCTTTTACATGCTCCGCTTTTAGTGCTTTACTAAGTTTTTTATAGTCTATAAATTCACTTGCCATTAAACTGCTTGCAGCAAATAATACTGCTAAAATGATTTTTTTCATTTTAATCCTTTATGTTAATTTCAACAATTGTAAACAAAGTAACATAAATCTAACATTAAATCTTCTTATAATTAAATAAAGAAAGTTATAAGTAAAAGTTATTTGTAGGTTTTTTGATTATGCTTTATCCATCCACCCTCATGATAACCTTTTGGATCATGATGGGTCCAATGGATAACTCCCCCTTTAGCATTCCATTCGTATTCGCCTTTGATCTCAATAGTATCGCCTTTTTTTAATGATGTAATTTTTTTAGCTAAATCAATATTGTGTGCAACCAAGATGGTTTGTCCTGTTTTAAGCTTAATGATAAAACGCTGATGTCGGCTCCCTTGATTATCATCCCTTAAAAGCTTGATGACCTTTGCACGGATTTGTACCATAACATCACTTTTTTGATTGTTATAAGCATCTATAAGTTTTTCTTGTGATTGACTTTGTGCATAGGTATTGACCTGAGTATCTTTCCCATTGCTAAAATATGCAAACAAGCACACCAGTAAAAAGATTCCAATTGAAGATCCTCTTTTCATTCACTATCCTTATGTAGAGTATTAGATTATTTGTGCTAGTATAGCGAAATTTTGTTTTGTATTAAACATATTGATATTAAATATAAAATATTTATTTACAACATTAACCTTAGATTTATGTTTGAAAATATATAATAAATTCTTATTTTAGATAGAGGAAATATTATGAAAAAAGTTTTGATATTGTGTACGGGTAATTCATGTCGTTCAATTATGGCTGAAGCGGTAGTTAATTATACATATCCAAATGAGATACAATGTTACAGCTCAGGAGTAAAAGCTAGTGGAAGTGTAAATGAAAATGCAATTAAGGCATTGATGGAGTTTGGTATTGATACTGAAGGATTACACTCTAAAACCTTAGATACAATGATGGATATTGATTATGACTTAGTGGTGACAGTTTGTGATCATGCAAATGAAACCTGTCCACTATTTCCAAAAGGGGTTCAAACTTTACACGTGGGAATTGTTGATCCAACGGGTAAAAAGTTTTATGAATATCTTAAAACACTCAATGAGATAAAAACACTGGTTCTTCCTAAAATTGAAGAGGCACTTCGAAACTAATCCTAACTTTTAGCATTTTTTCAAACTTATTTCGTTAGATTATCCTAAAACAAACTAGGATAAGTAATGAAAATCGTATTTTTAGACCAATCAACCTTAGGTGATGATATCAGTTTAGAGCCATTTAATCAATTTGGCGAGGTGATCACCTATGCTACTACAACACAAGATGAAATACTCAATCGAATACAAAATGTAGATATTGTTGTTACAAATAAAGTAGTGATCAATAAAGAGATTATGGATAACAGTTCTTTAAAACTAATCTGTGTGGCAGCTACGGGCATGAATAATATTGATCTTGAATATGCCAAACAAAAGGGCATAGAAGTAAAAAATGCCGTAGGGTATTCAACCGCTAGTGTAGTACAACTCACTTTTGCATATGTACTGCATTTTATGCAAAAACTTAATTACTTTGATGACTATGTCAAAAGTAAGCAATGGGAGAATTCAGCGATATTCACAAATGTGGATGTACCATTTAACGAACTGGAAAACAAAAAGTGGGGTATCATTGGAATGGGCAATATTGGAAAAAAAGTTGCAAGTATTGCTCAGTCTTTTGGATGTGAAGTGAGTTATTATTCAACATCTGGTGCTAATACTAATACAGATTACAATTTGCAAGATTTAAATACTTTACTAAAAGAATCAGATATAGTTTCCGTACATTGTCCTCTTAATGATACAACTCTGAATTTGATTAATAAAACAAACTTGAAACTGATAAAAGATGGAGCAATTATACTTAATCTTGGACGAGGTGGAATTATTAATGAAAAAGATTTGGCCCATGAGATAAACAGCAGAAAGCTTTACTGTGGCGTTGATGTAGTGACAAAAGAACCAATTGAAAAGGCCAATCCTTTAAATGATATACGCAACAAGGATCAAATTGTAATCACACCACATATTGCATGGGCATCAAAAGAGTCACGTGAAAGACTGATTGGTAATATTGTTAACAATATTAAAGAATTTGTGCTATAATACGTATTATAATACATATAGGAGTTTGCAAATGAACTATTTAACTTATGCCTCAGCAGAGATGTTCTCTTCAACGGAGCTTATCCGAAAGAGCAAAATGATTTTTGATAAAATTGCTAAAGATGAGATTGAAAAGGCAATTGTTTTACGAGATGGAAAACCAAGCTTTATGTTACTTGATTTTGAAAAATATGAAATGATTATGAATGATTATCAAAGATTAAAAAGCATAGAATCAAAAACACGTAACAATAAAGTGGAGGCTGTTCAAAATATTGAACCCATAGAAAAAGAGATCCCTTTGCAAACTGAGATTCAATCAACAGATGAGATTGATGAACTTGAGTTGGAAAAAGCATTGGCTCAAATAGAGCAACTTGATGTTGATCTTATTAATGATAAGAATGACAAAGAACAACCTTTAAAAGAGTTTTGGGATTAACCCTATACAGGAATAAATTAAATGATTGATGTTTTAATAATTGGTTCGGGTGCGGCAGGATTAACAGCAGCACTTGAAGCCAAAAAATATACTAATAATATAGTGGTACTATCAAAAACGTACCCAACGCATTCTCAAACGGCACAAGCCCAAGGTGGTATCAATGCTGCACTTGCACAAGAGGACAGTGTGGAACAACATATTAAAGATACTTTGAAATCGGCGCATGGTCTAGGTGATGAAAAAGCAATAGAGATTTTATGCACCAATGCAAAAGATTCAATACAGTGGCTAGATGAGATAGGCGTTCCTTTTTCTCGTACGCTTAATTCTTCTATTGCTCAACGACAGTTGGGTGGGACAAAAAAAACACGTGCTTGTTACAGTTCGGATTATACGGGATTAAAAATATTGCACACTTTGTACGATCAGTGTATTAAAGAGGGTATTGTATTTTATAATGAACGAATGATGTTGGATGTTATTGTTGAAAATGAAACAGCACAAGGTATTATCGCTCTTGATATTAGTTCTACTAAGGTTGAAGAATATCGTGCAAAAAAAGTGATACTCGCAACGGGTGGATACAGTGGCTTGTACTTTGACTATACAACAAATTCATACTCAACAACTGGGGATGGTGTGGCCGTAGCGTATAGAGCAGGATGTACATTGAAAGATATGGAATACATACAATTTCACCCCACAACATTGGAAAAAAATAATATCCTTATTAGTGAGAGTGCTAGAGGAGAAGGTGGTTACCTTGTAGATAAAGATGGGCAACGCTTTGTCGATGAGTTGTTGCCTCGAGATGAAGTTGCGCGTGCCATACTTTCTAAAATAGATAAGGGGGAAGAGGTCTTTTTGGATCTTCGACATCTTGGTAAAGAAAAAATTAACGAAGCGATGCCGCAAGAAAATAGATTGGTGCATGAATTTTGTCATTTGAAGATGGAAGATGATTTGATCCCTATTCATCCAGCAGCACACTATACCATGGGTGGAATAAAAACCAACCATCATGCACAAACCAATATTCAAAACTTGTATGCTTGTGGAGAATGTGCAAATTCAGGAGTGCATGGAGCTAATCGTTTAGGCGGGAACTCACTGCTGGAGCTTATTGTTTTTGGAAAAATTGCAGGTAAGCATGCTTCCATGGAAAGTTTGGAATATTCTGCGATAAATATCGATCAACACAATCAGCACCTAGATCAATCAAAAGAGTACGTAGAGTCACTCTTTCATAGTACCAATGAGATTAATTTTTATGAAAAACGTGAGACAATGGGTAAAGAGTTTTTTAAAAAAATAGGGTTGTTTCGAACACAAAATGAGATGCAAGAGGTACTGTCTCTTGTGCAGCAGTGGAAAAAAAAGTTATCTAAAATGGGTATAGGAGATAAAAGTAAAACATACAATCGTAACTTAATAGAATTTATCGAATTCTCAAATATGCTTGAATTATCTGAAATTATTGTATCAAGTGCTCTTAATCGTTGTGAAAGTAGAGGGGCGCATTATCGTTTGGATTACCCCTTGGAGCTTGAAGAGTTTGCTTATGACTTTGAGTTA
>JAYEFX010000247.1:0-6549 GCA_034658775.1 Campylobacterota bacterium | reverse complement strand
GAGATCACCTTACTGATATGTACCCAATTTTAGAGCTTGGAACATCTGCTAAGATGTTATCAATCGTTCCATTAATTGCTGGTGGTGGATTATATGAAACTGGTGCTGGTGGATCTGCTCCTAAGCACGTTGAGCAATTTGTTAAAGAGGGTCACTTAAGATGGGATTCTTTAGGTGAAATTCTTGCACTTGCTGAATCGCTTAGATTCTTAGGTAACAAACATTCAGATGCAAAACTTTCAGCTTTAACTGCTGGTCTTGATTATGCAAATGATGCTTACCTTGATAACAACAAAGAGCCAGGAAGAAAATGTGGTCAGCCAGATAACAAAGCTTCTCATTTCTTCGTAGCTCAATACTGGGCAAAAGCTCTTGCTGAGGGTGATAACGCTGAGTTAGCTGCTAAATTTGCACCAGTTGCAAAAGCATTAACAGAAAATGAAGATACTATTATGTCTGAGTTATTAGCTGTTGCTGGTCAAGCTCAAGATATCGGTGGATACTTTAATCCAGATGATGCTAAAGCTTCAAAAGCTATGAGACCATCTGCTACATTAAATAATATTATTGATAATATCTAATCTTTTAGACTATTGTCACTAAAAGGTCAAGCATAATGCTTGACCTTTTTTTATCTCAAAATTCTACAAATCCTTTATGTTACCTTTTGTTTCATAGAGTTTTTTATCAGCTTAAAATCAACCACTCTTTAGTATCATTTGGATATCTTAGATAGTTAAATATTTTATGAATTTAACCAAAAATTTAAATAGACAATGTAAAGGGGTCATATGCGAGGGAAAAGAGTAGCCATAGTTGGTGTTGGAAATGTTGGTTCAAGTGTTGCGTACAGTTTAGTTATGAGTGGTGCTTGCCATGAAGTTATGTTACGAGCAAACAATGTTGATAAAGCAAAAGGGCTTGCTATTGATATGTCACAAGCATCACAAGCAGCAAGAAAACATACAATTGTAACGGTTGCTGAAACACTTGAAGATGTAAAAGACTGCGATGTTATTGTAATTACTGCTGGAAGCCCTAGACTTCCTGGTATGAGCAGAGATGATCTACTGATAAAAAATGCAAGCATCATGAAAGAACTTATGAGCAGCATTAAAGTTACTTCACCCAATGCTATTATTATTCCTGTATCTAACCCTCTTGATGCGATGGTATACGTAGCTCTTAAAGAATCAGGTTGGCCACGAAACAGAGTGTTAGGGATGGCGGGTATTTTAGACTCTGCTCGAATGGCTCATTTTGTATATGAAAAACTGGGTTATGGTACAGGTCAAATTAGATGTTCAGTTATGGGTGGTCACGGTGATGACATGGTTCCACTTCCACGATTTTCAACGGTTGCAGGGGTTCCTCTAACGGATCTATTGTCATGGGAAGACATCAATGAAATAATTGAAAAAACAAAAACTGGTGGAGCTCAAATTGTTGGACTGTTAAAAGATGGTTCAGCGTATTATGCCCCTGCAAAATCAACGGCACTTATGGTTGAAGCAGTATTATCCGATAAAAAACAGATCTATCCATGTGCAGTGATGCTTGATGGTGAATATGGCTATACTGATGTTGTTAGTGGTGTTCCAGTAATGATTGGTGCCAATGGTGCTGAAAAAATCATTGAAGCCAACTTAAATGATGATCAAGATAGAAAATTTGCAAAATCAGTAGGAAGTGTACAAGAATTGGTTGATGCACTTTATGCTAACGACTTTTATAAAAACTAATACAATATACCTCTCTTTTTTCCAATCGTAATAATGGGATAAGTTCCCATTATTACTCCTTTAATACTACTTATTTTATCTAATTAATATTCTATTTTCGATACACTATTTTTAATTAATTTAAAAAGAGGGTCTTTATGAAATTAAAACACTATCCAGAAAAAGAGGGTCTTTATGATCCACAGTTTGAACATGATGCTTGTGGTATTGGGTTTGTTGCACACTTAAAAGGTGAAAAGTCTCATGGTATTGTTAGCAATGGGATACAGTTGCTTATTAACTTAGAACATCGAGGAGCAACTGGATCAGAAAAGAACTCTGGCGATGGTGCGGGTATCTTAACACAAATGCCCGATAAATTTATGCAAAGAGTTGCAAAAGAAGAAGATATTGATCTGCCTGCTTTTGGATCGTATGCTGTTGGAGTAGTATTTTTACCACGTGATCCAAACGCCTATACTGAGTGTCAAAGTATTGTTGAACAATGTATTGAAGATTTGGGTCAAGAGTGTTTGGGCTGGAGAAAAGTTCCCACTTCAAATCAATCTTTAGGGGAAACTACTTTAGGGGTTGAACCTATTATTCAACATGTTTTTATCAAAAAAAACGACACCATCGATAGTGATACTTTTGAGAGAAAACTGTTTGTTATACGAAAATACGCTCAATCTCAAGTTACTGCATCTCCTACTCAAGGTACAGGATACTTTTACATGCCCTCTTTATCGTACAAGACCATCTCCTACAAAGGGCAGTTTACAACCGATCAACTCCCCTCATATTTTTCAGACTTGCAAGAGGAAGATTTTGAATCTGCAATTGCATTGGTTCACTCACGATTTTCAACCAATACTTTCCCATCTTGGGCTTTAGCTCAACCTTTTAGATACATTGCACACAATGGTGAGATCAATACTTTAAGAGGAAATATCAACTGGATGAAAGCTCGAAAATCACTGCTTAAATCAAAACTTTTTAGCGATGATGAACTTGATAAAATCTACCCTTATCTTATCAATGAAGACAAAGGTAGTGACAGTTCTGTATTGGATAATGTGATTGAGCTTCTCACCCTTGCAGGCCGACCATTGCCTCATGTTATGATGATGATGATCCCTGAAGCTTGGCGTGATGATGAGATGGATGAAAACACAAAAGCCTTTTATGAATATCATGCAACCTTTATGGAACCATGGGATGGTCCAGCTTCGGTTGCATTTACTGATGGTAACTTTATAGGCGCGACACTGGATCGAAATGGTTTACGACCATCACGATACAGCTTAACCAAAGACAATATTTTAGTCATGGCATCCGAACAAGGTGCCTTAGAGTTTCCTAGTGAAGATATCGTTTTAAAAGGGAGACTGCAACCTGGAAAAATGTTCTTAGCCGATTTGCAAAATGGTAGAATTGTACCAGATGATGAGATTAAAGAAACAATTTGTTCTGCGCACCCTTACAAAGATTGGATTGACAATCAAAAAATAAATCTGGATGATTTACCACTTAATCGTGAAGTAAGACAACCCAATCACAAAACTATTTTACAGCGACAAAAATGTTATGGATACACGCAAGAAGATCTTAAAATTATTCTTACTCCAATGGTTAACAATGCCTATGAAGCAACAGGATCCATGGGTAATGACAGTGCATTAGCAGTCTTATCGCATCAATCAATTAACCTTTACAACTATTTTCATCAACTCTTCGCTCAAGTTACAAACCCACCAATTGATCCAATTAGAGAAGAATCAGTAATGAGTTTAACCTCGTATATCGGATCTCAAGGTAATCTGTTTCAAGAAGTGGATGAAAAAAGAAACTTTATCAAACTTTCAACACCAATTTTAACCAACGTACAACTCGAAAAGCTAAGAGGAGTAAGTAAATTTAACTTCAAAGCCAAAACCATTGATGTTTTATTTGATGCAACAAAAGATGGCGATATGAAAAAAGCGATTAAAAGAGTTAAAGATGAAGCTTGTGATGCAGTTGAAGATGGATATACAGTAATTATTTTATCAACACGAGGAATCAATAAAACAAAAGCAGCTATCCCTTCTTTACTGATCACTTCTGCAGTTCATCATCGTTTGATTGCACGTGGTATTCGAACAAATTGTGGACTTATAATCGAAACAGGAGAAGCTAGAGAGATACACCATTTTGCTACTTTGATTGGATATGGTGCCAATGCGGTCAATCCTTATTTGGCATTTGAAACCATTGAAGATATGCGAAAACGAAAAATGATCAATGAAGACATTTCCCATGATCAAGCTATTGAAAACTACATCACAGCCATTGGTAAGGGGATCTATAAAGTGATGTCTAAAATGGGAATCTCTACCATTCGATCATATACGGGAGCTCAAATCTTTGAAGCAGTTGGTTTAGGTGATGAGCTTGTGGATAAATACTTTAAAGGAACCCCTTCACGACTTGGAGGGATTGATGTTGATACACTGGAGAATGAAACAAAACTGTGTCATGCAATTGCCTATCCAAAACAAATAATTGAGGCAAATGATTTAGGAGTTGGAGGTCAATATGCCTATCGACAAAGAGGTGAAAACCATCTTTTCTCACCTGAAACCATATTCTTACTTCAACAATCAACTAAAAATGATGACTTTAATACGTTTAAACAATACACTAAAATCATAGATGAGCCACAAGAGGATTTTGTCACCTTACGATCTTTACTCGATTTTACCAAGCAAAAACCAATCAGCATCGATGACGTTGAACCTATTGAGAATATCATGACACGGTTTGCAACAGGAGCCATGAGTTATGGTTCTATTTCACAAGAAGCTCATGAGACTTTAGCTATTGCCATGAATGCTATTGGTGCAAAGTCAAACACAGGTGAAGGTGGAGAGGATGCAAAACGATTTGGGACAAATAAAAACTCTAAAATCAAGCAAGTTGCCTCTGGGAGATTTGGGGTAACTGCTAATTATCTTATCAACGCTCAAGAGATTCAAATTAAACTGGCTCAAGGTGCAAAACCTGGAGAAGGTGGACAACTTCCAGGTCATAAAGTAGATGATATTATTGGAGCAACCAGACATTCAACTCCAGGAGTTGGTCTTATCTCCCCTCCTCCACACCACGACATCTATTCTATTGAAGATCTTAAACAACTTATTCATGATCTAAAAAATGCAAACAAAGAGGCCAGAATCAATACAAAATTGGTTTCTGAAGTGGGTGTAGGGACCATCGCTTCTGGAGTGGCAAAAGCATTTTCGGATGTCATTTTAATATCTGGATTTGATGGTGGGACAGGAGCATCGCCACAAACATCAATCAAGCATGCTGGACTTCCTTGGGAGCTGGGATTGGCAGAAACCCATCAAACCTTAACCAAAAATGGATTACGAGGAAGAGTTGTTCTTCAAACCGATGGACAGTTACGTACAGGGCGAGATATTGCTATTGCTACACTTCTAGGAGCTGAAGAGTGGGGAATTGCTACTTCTGCTCTTATTGTTGAGGGGTGTATTATGATGCGAAAATGTCATCTAAATACCTGCCCTGTTGGAATTGCAACTCAAGATAAAGATTTACGGGCTAAATACACAGGAAAACCAGAACATATAATCAACTATATTAAATTCTTAGCGCAAGACCTAAGAGAAGTAATGGCAAATCTTGGATTTAAAACCATTGATGAGATGGTAGGACGTGTGGATAAACTGAAAGCTAAGCCTGGTGTGCAACATTGGAAAGCCAAGCATCTGCAACTTAATAAACTCTTGCATAAAATGCACGTACGAACTCAAGACAGTGCGTATAATACCTTAACTCAAGATCATGGTATTGATGTTGCACTGGATAATGAACTGATCCAAATGATGCAAAACGCAATTGATACTAAAACTCCAATAAAAAAAGAGATTAAACTTAGTAATATCAATAGAACAGTAGGAACAATGCTAAGTTCAGCAATGACAAAAGTTCATGAGGAAGATGGTTTAAAAGAGGATACAATCCATTTTGTTGCCAAAGGAACAGGTGGACAAAGCTTTGGTGCTTTTGTTAATAGTGGTATCACTTTTGAAGTAGAGGGCGATGCAAACGATTATTTTGGAAAAGGTCTTTGTGGTGGTAAACTGATTCTTTATCCACCAGCAAATTCAACATACGATGCAAACAGTACAACCATCTTAGGAAATGTTGCATTTTACGGTGCAACATCAGGAACCTCTTATATCTACGGACAAGCAGGTGAACGATTTTGTGTACGAAACTCTGGTGCAAATGTAGTCATTGGAAGTATTGGGGATCATGGTTGTGAATACATGACCGGTGGTCGAGTGGTTATCTTAGGTGAGATTGGTAAAAACTTTGCAGCAGGTATGAGTGGTGGAATTGCGTATATTTATGATCAAAATACTACTTTAACACAAAGAATCAACAAAGAGATGGTTGATCTTGATAAAGTTTCTGATCATGAAGATCATGAAAATGAACTCAAAACAATGATTGAAAACTATATTAAATATACAAACTCTAAAGAAGCAAAAGATATTTTAAATAATTGGGAAAATGAAAAAGATAAATTCATTGTTGTTTTTCCTAGAGATTATAAACGTGTATTAAAAGAACAAGCAGCAAAAAAGAAGGAGGTGTAAGATGGGAAAAGTAACAGGATTTAAAGAATTTGAACGAAAAAACTTTACCTTAGCCCCAGTAGAGGAAAGAGTTAAACACTACAATGAGTTTACAACTCCTTTAAACAAAGCCGATATGGAAGATCAAGCCGCACGATGCATGGATTGTGGTGTACCAT
>JAYEFX010000246.1:0-6555 GCA_034658775.1 Campylobacterota bacterium | reverse complement strand
TTTGTTAAACAAGAGATACAAGAAGAGATATACAAGCCTGAAGGTACCATACGAAGTCAGCAGACTACGGAAACAACAAGTACATCAACCGGTCCTGCAAATACAGCAGGTGGTGAAGCGGGTGTTGAAGAAAATATAGAAGAACCTGATGGAACTGGTGGTGCACAAGGAAACAACAGCAGTTCTGAAGAGGCTAAAAATATTACCAATTATGAGATCTCTAAAAAAATTGTTAATCAAAAAGATGGTGCCTTTGCTACAATCAATAAAGTTTCAGCTGCGGTTACCTTTGATAGTGGCGTATTGAAAGATATACAAAACAAAGATGAGTTTACAGCATCGCTTTTGAGTATTGTTGAAGATACCATTGGTTTTGATGCAAAGCGTGGAGATAAAGTCACGGTCAAAGATTTTAAATTTTTAGGATTTGAACCAAAACTTGATGAGCAGGGTCAGCCCATTAAGATTGTTCCAGGAGCAACGGATACCGATCTGGGCGATGATGCTAACAGCATGGCAATGATAAAATCACTATTAAGAGATTTTGGTGAGTACATACAGTATCTTATTGCTGCGATATTGTTATTTATATTTTATAAAAAGTTTATAGTGAGTCATGAAGTGGTTATTTTAGGTGATAAAGCAACTGCTTCAGGTGCAAATGGTTCTGTTGGAGGCGATGGAGGCATTATTAGTGATTATGAGCATGAGTTTGATGTGGGTACAGCACATGGCCGATTAAAAGCAAAAGTAAAAAGTCAAATTATGAACAATATTGATGGGCTTGATGAAGAAGATGCGGCAAAATACGAAGTGTTGATTGAGCAATTGGATAAAGATATCAATGATAATCCAGAACAAATTGCAGAGATGATTGAGATGCTTATAGGTGAAGGTGATGGAAATTTTAAAAAGCCATCGAATAAAGGTTAGGATAAATAGATGAGTGATAAAGCAGAAGACGCGTTAAAAGGGATGTCAATGCTGGATAAGGTAGCACATTTTTGTGTACTTATTGGTGAAGAATCTACGGTAAAAATGTTTCAACATTTACCCAAAAACTTAGTTGAGGATATCTCTACCGCGATTACTCAAATAAGCTCGGTTAATAAAGATGTCTCTTTAGCTATTTTGGATGAATTTCATTTGTATACGAAATCAAAAGGCTTCATCAGTTCAGGTGGATACGATTACGCGCGTGATATTTTATATAAATCTTTAGGTAAAGGGGAAGCAGATGAGGTTTTATCCAGACTTTCGCGTATTAAATTAGCTGCTCAATCTTTCAATTACCTTGATGCGATAAATCCCAAGCAATTAGCAGACTTTATTAAAGATGAATCTCCACATACTATTGCTGTTGTGCTTTCACATATGGAATCCAGTGGTGCCAGTGCGGTATTGATGCAGCTTGATGAAGATATTCGTGTTAAAGTTACGATGCAAATTGCAACCATTAAAGATGTATCACCGGATGTAGTTCGAACCATCTCTGTTGTCTTGGAGAAAAAACTTGAATCTTTACTTTCATCAATTGTTGATGTTGGAGGGGTAAAAGTAGTAGCGGATATGTTAAATAGGTTGGGTCCAAAATCACAAGATATCCTTAAAACCATTAATGGTTTGGATACCGATTTGGCTACAAACATTAAAGAAAACATGTTTGTATTTGAAGATCTATTGGCTCTTGATACAGAATACATCATGAAAATTTTACAAAATGTTGATACGGGTGTGGTAGCCATTGCGGTAAAAAATGCGCCTCCAGAAGATATGGAGAAAATAACTTCTGCTATGTCTCAACGAGCAAAAGACCGATTTAAAGAGGAGTTTGAGATGTTAACAAAAGTTAAAATCAAAGATATAGAAGCATCCCAACGAACAATGCTCGAAGCTGCTCAAAAACTTATTGAAGAGGGTGTTATTGATCGAGAGGTAGATGAATAATGGCAAATAATGTTTACTCCAGCGCAGAGGTATTAAAGCCCAATGAGGATGAAGATACAGTTGAAGAGTATCAACTGGGTACTTTTTTTGGAAAATCAGATTCGGATACTCAAACTGAAGTGATGAAAGAAACTGCAAAACTAAGCAATACTCCATCTTTGGGAGCACATGATCCTTTACTTGCAGAACTTAAAAAACTCACTCACGATATGGGCATGATGAAAAGTAAAATTGACAGCATTGAAAATAATGGTGTCAATGGAAAAGATCTTGATAAGCAAGTTGTGGAAGCAATTAAAGATTTAAAACACTATGCTTCATTTTTTGAACAAGCTACTTTTCAATTGGAATCAAAAATTTTAAAAACGTCAATGTCGATTGCACAAAAAATTATTAAAATAGAAGTGGGTGAAAATTCTGCTACTATTGCTAAAGAAACAATTAGCAATATGCTCAATAAAATCAAAACAGCATCAAAGATAAGTATCCATCTTAATCCACGTGATTATGCAGTACTTAAAAATGATTTACAGTTTGAAGCGTATATCGAACTCTTTGAGGATAGTAATGTAGCCGCAGGTGGTGTGGTGATTGCTAGTGACCTTGGAAACTTTGATGGAAATATTGAAGCCAAAGTAAATTCGATGCTGGAATCTCTTGATAGTGTAATCTAAATTCTTATTATTTTTTCTTTCTTATCCAATGTTTCACAAAATTATGATATACTATTAACGATTAAGCAATAAATGTCTTTGAAAGAGTAGTATGGAAATTAGTGAACGAGATTATGACCTTTTAGTTGATACCGAGATTGTAGTTGATGTAGTGCTTGGTGAAACAGGTATTAGTATCAAGGAGTTTTTGGATCTTCGTGAGGGAGATATCGTCTCATTAAGTAAAAGTGCTGGTGCTGGAGGAGATATATATGTCAATAGCCGAATAGTCGGTACTGGAGACATAATTGTAATTGAAGAAAGATTGGCTGTTCGGGTTCAAGATTCTATGGATTCGGATAATGTCGTTAAATTTTTCTTTGAAGAACAAATGGTATAAAAGGATTTAAAATGGCAGTTGATAATGTACAAGTAAGCAGTACGGTTGGAGCAGATGGTAATACCTATACTTCAGCAATTGCAAACGACCAATTAACCAATGATGATTTTCTTAAATTGCTTCTTACAGAGATGCAAATGCAAGATCCAACCAAACCTATGGATTCTCAAAAGATGATGGATTCACAATTGCAAATGTCAACCATTGAAGCAAATCTGCAAATGGCAGCATCAATGGAATCATTGCAAGCATCATTTGCTCAATCAAACTTAGCTACAAGTGCAGCAATGATTGATCATGTGATTGAAAATGGTGAGTACGGTGAAGATGGAGCCCCTAAACAGTTTGTTGTGACATCTGTTGAATCTCAAGAGGGTGAATTGTATCTGTTATCGCATCAAATTACAGGTTATGATGAAGAGGATGGGCAACTTATTCTTTCAACAGAGCAAAGTGCGATTAATTTTAACAACGTTAATAAAATATATTAGGAGTAGATTATGATAGGTGCACTGTACAATGGATTGTCAGGACTTGACTCTTTTCAAAAAGCACTCAATACTCAATCAAACAATATGGCCAATGTAAATACCATTGGGTATAAAGCAGATCAAATCTCTTTTGGTGATATGATGTACCAAGATGGAGTGGGTAAAGGTGCTGCTGTTACAACAATCCAAAAAAACTTTAATCAAGGTGAATTAAAAGTTACGGATAACTCTTACGATATAGGATTGCAAGGGGATGGTTTTTTTCAAGTTTCCAGTTTAACGGATGATAGTGTGTACTATTCTCGTGCGGGAAACTTTAAAGTAGGTAAAGATGGAACCTTGCAAACAACAGACTATCGTGATGTTTTAGGCTCGGCAATGAATGCAATAGGTGCTGGTGATGTTGTTGCAACGGATGCCAATTATACACAATTTTCTTCATTGTTTGACCGCTACATCGCTTCTCAATCAATTTATACGGATACGGAAGTGTCAACGGTTAATGTAAAAACGAGTAATTTAGAATCAACGGTTCAAAGTGATGATAGTTCTTTATCCGGACAAGGGTACAAATCATCGGGTATCAAAATGGCGGATGTGGATAAATTAAGTGCTGCGTATAGAGATGTACTGTACAGTTTTTCACAAGACCCTCAAGCCCCTAGTACAGCTTCAGTGTATCAAGTTGAAGAGTATACTTTTGATGGTACACAATTGGATGATGAAAGTGATACGTTAAAAATCTTTATTGAGAATGACACAATATCTCAACAATTTGAGACAGATTCTGCAACTACTTTGAACAGTTTTGCGGATAAACTTTCAGCCATACCAGGATTAAGTGCAAGTGTAGATAGTACTACGGGAGTATTGACAATCACCAACATGATACCTGGAGAAAATGTAAATATTAATTCAGCTTCATTAAATGATGTAGCGGTACTTCCTGGACTTGAACAAGTAGGTGTTATGGGTACGGGTCAAGGTGCTGTTGATTCGATGCGTGATGCTTTGAAAACAGCTGTTGAAAGAACATCCAATGAAGCAATGTTTTTGGAAATTACTACAAGTATAGATCGATTTTACCGTGATCCAACAGGGACATACACTAATCCAGCAACAGGAAAATTGGATTTAAAACTTGATACATTGGGAATATCTTTTGATCCACATGCAGAATTTGAAGTGGACGAGAATGGTGTGGTGATGATGAATCAAGATGGGTCTCGATTTGTTGTAGGACAAATAGCCATCTCTTCATTTAATGATCCTTTATCACTAGAGCCTATAGGATCAAACCTTTTTGCTAGTACTCAAAACTCAGGAGAGCCTACTGTTGTTGCTGGAACCATTGTTTTTCATCAAGGCGCAGTTGAGCTTAGTAATGCTACTTTGGCAGAAGATTTAACGTCGTTAATGGTGTATCAAAGAGCGTATGAAGCCAATGCAAAAGCGATTACAACCAGTGACGAGTTTTTAAATATTGCTATTCAACTTAAGAAATAATTCTTAAGTTGATGTGTTTTTAACTTAGCTTTGCGTGTAAAATACACAGAGTTAACTTATGAACATTGTGTTCATGTTTAAAAAGCTTTGGCTTTTTAAGTTTAATATAAAGGATTTATTATGATAGGTGCATTATGGACGGGAATTAGTGGGTTAGACTCACATCAAACAGCGTTAGACAACGAGTCACATAATATTGCAAATGTAAATACAGTAGGATATAAAGCCTCTCGGATTTCATTTGCGGATCAAATGTATCAAGACAAGATTGGTAAGGGATCTAAAATACTTGATGCAGAAAAACTTTATACACAAGGAAGTTTAAAACTTACAGGCGTATCGTATGATATGGCACTCTCCGGAGATGGATTTTTTACTGTTGCCAATACACGAAGCTCAGGAACAGCGGAAACACTGTACACACGAGCAGGAAATTTTAGAATGGGGGACAATGGAACCCTACAAGATGCAGCAGGAAATGAGGTGCAAGGTTGGGCAATGAGTGATATTGATGCACAAAAAGATGTTACTTCAACCAATCCAAATGTTTCAGTGTTTACTGGAGATTATTCAAAACTTATTTCATCAAAAGTTGTGCGACATGGTAATTATATTGAAACCATTACGGCTAAAGCCACTGACTATACTCAAACTGCACAAGCAGATTCAGAATCGGTATTTAGTGGAGCTGGATATAAAACACAATCCTCTAAAATAGCGGATGTTGAAGCCTTAATTAGTGATTACACCTCATGGCTTCAAAAACTTAAAGAGACTCCTGATGGTGCTAGTGCCAGTTCAACTGCACAAGTATCACAAATCAATTTTAAATCTAGCTCAGATGGGTTAATAAGTAAAGAGGGTGATCAAATTTATGTGTACATCAACGGAGACAAATATTCACAAAGTTATGTTCCCGTTACAACAACGGAATCTTTGGCAACATCGGATTTAAATGCAGACGGTAGTATAACGACGGCAGATCATAATATTGAAGCAAGTCGAGTAGCAACGTATAAAGCATTAGCAGATACTATTTCTAAGATTCCAGGTATGGTAGCCCATATGGTAAGTGAATCTGGGGGTACCAATGATGTCTTAGAAGAGAGTGATTCTTTTACCGAATCAACTGCCATGACTGATATGCAAAAAGGTATTTTACAAATCAGATCATTAATTCCAGGACAAGCTTTTACTATTACTGAAGTAGCTGAAGTATCTGGAACAACAACCGTACAAGGAAATTATCAAACAGGTGTACCTGCAAGTTCTGGTTCAGGGATTGGTGCACTAGAGTCCTCAAAAGAGGCTTTGCAAAAAGTTCTTACAGGTAAACAAAAAGATGTATACACCATGGTAGATCTACAAATGAATGCATCAGCGGATTCTTTAAATGACTACACCTATGGGATCACGATTTATGACAATGATCAAGGTACAACAATTCCTGTACCAAATGATGGAGGAACTCCACCTGTCGCAACAACAATTACAATAACGGATGCTACAAGCATTGATGATTATGTAAGTAAATTTAATACTGCTGGTGATGCGAGCA
>JAYEFX010000245.1:0-6610 GCA_034658775.1 Campylobacterota bacterium | reverse complement strand
TACTCTACACAATGTGTATGCTATGTTGCAAGGAATTATCAATGAATTCACAAAATAAAATATCCCTCACTTTAGTCGCTGTTATGTTTGCCTTTTTTATCATCATGCTAATTAACATCACATTAAATTTTCGTACCTATGGTTTACAAAGTATTGAACAAAAGGCACACTCTGTAGCTCAAACCATCAAACACAGTTTAACCTCACACATGATCAATGGGGTTATCGACAAGCGAGATATTTTCCTAGATGAGATTCAAAACCTTGAGAACATTGATAAACTGTGGCTAGTTCGAAGCCAAAGTGTAATCGATCAATATGGACCTGGTCATAACAACGAACTGGCACAAGATGAGATTGATAAAAAAGTACTTGCTTCAGGACAAAGCATTAAAGATATTAAAGAGGAATTTTTAGGAAAAAATACTTTTCGAATCACCATCCCCTACAATGCTCAAAAAATAGGTGCCATTGATTGTACCTCCTGTCATACAGCAAAAGTGGGAGAAACATTAGGTGCCATTACTATGGTGATGGACATGAACGATCTTAAAAAATCAGGATTTGATACCATGTGGCATACTGCACTGATTGCCTTTATTTTAATACTGGTAATTTTATATTTTGTAAATAGAATTATTGGACCCTACATGAAAACTTTTGACTCCATTAAGCACGTCATGGAAAAAGCTCGACAAGGGGACTACACCGATCGTGTACGTAAAACATCCAATACCCATTCACAAGAAGTTAGCACATCAATCAATACTTTTTTAACAAAACTGCAAGATTCTCTTGTGGACATCAATACAAAAGTTGATGATTTTCTTACGCATTCTAAAACCATCAATGAGGATCCACTTCTTGAGGTAAAATCAAGTGTTTCACGATTATCCGATATTTATCGCTTTAGAAATACCATCGAACATGATCAAAGCATGGAAGAGGTATACAATAGACTAGCCAATGTACTCACTACTAAATTCAAACTTAATGATTTTAATTTTATAGAAGCGGACACAACTAAAAAAGAGATAAAAGTTGTCTATATCCATAAAAAACTTCATTGTGATGCCCAAGAAGGGTGTCGCGCTGATCGAACCAACACGATGATTGATTCATGCCAATTTGACAATGTATGCGATAAAGTTATCAACAAAGAGATCCATCACTTATGCATACCGTATTCCGTATCAAACGATTTGGATTTTATTTTAAACATGAATTTTGATACACCCAAAGAGCTATCAAATGCACGTGATATTTTACCTCTTATAAATGACTATATTGATGCAGCCAAACCTGAAATTGTGAGTAAAAAATTGATGCAAATTTTAGAAAAAACAGCTCGTACAGATCCTTTAACAGGGTTATACAATCGAAAATTCTTAGAAGAATCCATTGATAAAATTGTTCAACAATCTAAACGTACTAATATATCTTATGGAGTATTGATGGTAGATATCGATTTCTTTAAGATGATCAACGATACTTATGGACATGATATTGGAGATGAAGCGATTAAAATTATTGCCAATACTTTACTTGAAAATACCAGAGATTCAGATTTTGTGATTCGTTATGGTGGAGAAGAGTTTATTGTTCTGCTGTACAATTGTGATCAAGAGTATGTATCCCAGATATCTGAGAAAATACGAATCGCTTTTTCTCAACGAAAAATCAATGCAGGAACACATACCTTTAGCAAAACCATCAGTATTGGTGCATCTATTTTTCCAGATACCTCTGATAGCTTTTGGAAATGTATCAAGTATGCAGATATGGCATTGTATGAGGCTAAAAGTACGGGACGAAATAAAGTGGTTGTTTTTGATGAGTCTTTACTCAAAGAGGATGCAGAAGTTGAAGGGGATCCATACTAAGAAACAAGGAGAATAAATTATCCTTGTTTCATCATCATTGCTTTTTTTTCTGCCATCTCTCTCATCTTTTTTTCTCTAAAATCATTCATCCAGTAGTCGTTAAAACTTTTATTCATTTTAACAAAAGATTCAAGAGGCTCAATATGGTTTACCGTTGCAGCAAACAATCCTACGGTTATAAGTGAAGCGATAATCATCTCTTTAGTAAAAATCACCATTTTTTTAGATCTGTTTTTCAAATACGCCTTAATAGGTTTCCAGTTGTACACAATATGCAAAATACCCGCAATCGTAAAAAGAATCATGAACGTCAAATGCAATGCTTGATAATCCATCTTATTTAGATACATAATTTTCCAATCTATCATCATGGATAATCTACCAAATGGGGATATAAAGAGCATTGCTCCAGAAAATGTCATAATTAAAAATGAAAACAACATCAAAAAAGAGGTGGTTTTTCTCACCATGATTCAGCCTTTAAACTATAATTTTTATTAGCCAAAATTATAGAGTAAGTAATCTAAATAAAAGGTTTGCTGGAGACATGGATATGGAAGATTTACCCAAAGAGTTTACACCTCGCTTTGAACTCTAAACATCGTCAAATAAGGAAGTTTCCCCGGTAATTGAATTTTATTTGTATTTCCACTGTGCACTGAATCCAACTCTTTATTCAGCTGCGTCAAAATCTTTTTAAATTGAATGTAAAATTTTCCATCCTCTTTTTTAAAAATTCTTCCAATTTCATTATCACACTGCTCAATAATTGAATTCAGTGGTGCAAAGATCTCAATCTCATCCCCTGGATAGGTTTTGTATTTACACATAAAATGCATCTCATCAGCCGTCACTAAACCTGAAACTTCAAAGCTTCCTTTACTTAAAGCGTAATCATGATTTTGCGTATTTTCCTTTTCAAACGGTTTATGGATCAAATAGGCATCTGTAAAGCCACGATTTTTGGTTGTATTTAGTTCATGTTGATATCTGCTTGCATCAAAGGTATTGGCATGGTAATCATCAATAGCCATTCGATAGGTATATGCTGTTACGGCTGCATAATAAGGTGATTTTGTACGCCCTTCTATCTTAATCGAATCCACCGCACCTGAAGCCAAAATCTCATCTACGTGTGATGCCAAATTCATATCTTTTGCATTAAAAATATACGTACCCACACCAGGATCCTCTTCAAGTCTAAAAAGGGTACTGTGATCTTCATTGGCTGCGTATAGTGTGTATTCAAATCGGCAATCATTAGCACATGATCCTCTATTGGGAACCCTTCCCATCTGAATAGCTGAAATCAAACACCGACCACTGTACGCAAAACACATGCTCCCATGCACAAAAATTTCAATTTCCAAATCGGGTAACATTTTTTTGATCTCTTGCACATCTTTTAAGGAGATCTCACGAGCTGCAATGATTCTGCGCACACCCATGTCGTAAAAAACTTTAGCATCTAAGTAGTTCATCACATTGGCTTGCGTTGAGAGATGAATATCAATATGCGGTGCAATTTCCTTGCACAATCCCACCACACCAGGAGCAGCCACAATAAAAGCATCCGGTTCAAGTTTTGCCATGTTTTCAATGTGTTTTTTTAATAAATCAATTTGAGAATTAAAAGGAAATCCATTGATGGTCACGTATACTTTTTTTCCCAAAGAGTGTGCGTAGTCAATCCCCTCTTTAAATGTTTCCATTGTAAACTCTTTTCCACTTCGTATTCGTAACGAAAAATGGCTTACTCCTCCATACACAGCATCTGCTCCATAGGCAAAAGCAATTTTGAGTTTTTCTAGGTTTCCTGCTGGACTTAATAATTCTACTTTATTGTTCATGGGTATCTTTTCATCTTCGATTTTTGGTGATTATAGCTAAAAAATTTTTACTTTAGGGTGAAGTTACACAACTACATACTAACTACACAAAAATTTTCTATACTTCAAAATAAAAAAGGAGATATAGATGAAAAAATATTTTTATTTTGGAGAAACCGTTGAGGGGTATGAGATACCCGTACTCAATGAAAGAGAAGCTAGAGCAGGTGCAGGAATACTGTTTTTGTTTGCATTTATATCGTTTATGAATGCTTTTATGATGCACAATCTAATCTACACAAAGATATTTGTAACCGTTTTTATGATTGATTTTTTTATCCGTATCTTTATAAATCCAAAATATGCTCCAAGTTTATTGCTGGGTCGTATGATGGTTCAAAATCAAACACCCGAATACGTAGGAGCTGCACAAAAAAGATGGGCATGGGGTATTGGATTTGTCTTAGCCGTTGTAATGTTTTTCATCATCATTGTATTTGAAATTATGACTCCCATTAAAATTCTAATTTGCGTCACCTGCTTGACTCTTTTGTTTTTTGAAGCTGCTTTTGGGATCTGTTTGGGATGTAAAATTTACAATAAAATCTATAAAAACAAATCCCAATATTGCCCAGGTGGGAGCTGTGAACTTGACGATAAACACGATATTCAACAATTCTCATTTGCTCAAAAGATTATTGTGGCGCTTTTTGTTGGAATGATTAGTACAAGTACGTATAAGCTTACTGCATCACAAGAAAATGCATTTCACAACATGCCCATGAAAGCTACTCAAAGTGCAAATGACAATAAAATGCAATGCCCTAGCCACATGAAATAATTTTAGGGGTATATATAAGTAATTCTAATCTTAATTATCCTTAATTTAAAGCACTTTATAATTCCTGTTTAAATAAAAAAATATTATAATTGATTCATATTAATTAACACAAGGAAAACAAAAATGAGAAAAATATTTTTGCTAATGATGATACCAATTTTATCCTTTGCACAGATGCAATTTGCCGACCCACAACCCACTTTTGACAATCCTAGAAAATGGGTAATTAAATTACGAACCGATGATCCCGTAACGGTTAATCATCTACTGAGTTCTATTTATAATGTATTAGCAGAATACCCATCTGAAGCGATCAACATTACTGTGGTTACTTATGCCTCTGGAGTACGTGTATTGAGAAAAGACTACGTTAATACGGTTGCAACTACACGTATAAATTCACTGATGCAATACGACGTAGAGTTTATCGCTTGTGAAAATACCATGGATACCATGAAATGGAAACACGATGAGTTTATTGATGATATCTCTTACGTAAAAGCTGGTATTGTTGAGATTATTGAAAAAGTTACGGATGGATACATCGAAGTAACCCCATACTAAAAGGAAACAAATGTTAAATAAAATAATTGCACCATTGCTTATTGCAAGTGTTAGTGTTTTTGGTTTTGATTATAAATTAGAACCAAAAAAAGTGGCTCCAAATGTTTGGTGTTTTTTTGGTAAACTTGAGATGCCAACCAAACAAAATGGTGGCAATATGTCCAACTCTTGTTATATCAAAACCGAAAAAAGTTTTGTATTGGTTGATGCCGGTCCTACGTATAAGTTTGCACAGCAAGCTTATGCTGCCATGAATAAAATAGCCAATCTCCCCGTATCCTTAGTGATCAATACACATGACCATGATGATCATTGGCTTGGTAGTGGTTTTTATAAAGAAAAATTCAATGCAAAACTTGTAGGAACATCCACCATTAATACAAACTATACCTTAGGTGATAAAACACGTATGTTTCATCTTTTAAGTGCCAATGCTGTTGAGGGAACAAAAATTGTAAAGTTGGATGAACAAGTGCAAGAGATTAAAACAATCAAAGTAAGCGGCACCAAAATTATGATTATGCCTATTGGTGTTAAAGCACATTCAAGTGAAGATCTGTTTGTGTATCTGCCTGATGATAAAGTATTATTTGCAGGTGATGTTGTGATGAATGGTCGAATCACTTCAAATCGTGATGGTTCTGTTATAGGGCAACTCAAAGCTTTAGAGATGATCAATCAACAAGGCTGGGAAGTCTTAGTTCCAGGTCATGGTTTTGATACATCCAAAACGGCTACGGATGAAGCGGTGCAATATTTTACCCTCTTAAAAAAATACGTCATGGAAGCTGTAGAAGAAGATGTGGGTCCAGAAGGGGTCAATAAAATGGTTAGCATGAGCGAATTTAAAGATCACGCCATGTACAAAGATCTAAATTCACGAAATGTATTTGATGCTTACGGTGAATTAGAGTTTTATGAAGAAGACTAAATCCATGATGATGAAGATTGTATTCTTCATCATTGGATTCACCTTAACACTTAACGCTCAAGATATCAATCTTGACAAATTGTCTAAAGAAGCGGTCAATAAACATGTCTTGGTGTTTTTTCACATGACCCATTGCCCTTATTGTGAAAAGATGCTCGAAAAATCATTTAATGATCCCGTGTTAAAAAAAGTATTAAATAAAAATTTTATTATTGCGGATATCAATATAAACACTGGTGGAAAAATAAAGTATAAAGATTTTGAAGGGAGTAAATACAATTTCTCTGAAGCTCAAAACATACACTTTTATCCAACTGTATTATTTATTAATGATGAAAATAAAATAGTATATTCAGTCAAAGGTTACCGCAATAAAGAGAAGTTTAGTACTATTCTTAATTATATAAAAAGTAACTCCTATGTTGAGATGAGCTACGATGGTTATCTTGATGATTTAGAATTCAATAAAGAATAACTCTTTATTGAATATACTAACTGCTTATTCCTCTTCTAAAGTATCTACAATAGATTCTACACTTGCATCACTCATATCCAAATCCAA
>JAYEFX010000244.1:0-6624 GCA_034658775.1 Campylobacterota bacterium | reverse complement strand
AATTGGAATCTTATTGCAATTTGAATTTGTAGGGGTATTGTTTGCTAATAAGTTTATTAAAAAAGATTCATCTTATAATAATAACGAAAAATTTAAAACACAAAAAGGAGATGATGATGTCATTGATGTTGAAATTATTGAGCATACTCATACTATCGACAAGCATTCTTAATGCGGATGCATTGGAAGAAAGTGCATTAAAGTTCGAAAAAAATAGATTGGCGCAGAATCCACAAATTACGATTAAATCAGTGGATATAGCAATAAAAAAACCTGTTGGCAACGATGGTTGGTACGGAATTGTTTTTGATATTGTAGCGGATTTACAAGGTAAAACAGTGAAGGCTAAAGATACCGTATTTACCAATGGAAGTATGGCAACGCCAGATCTGTTTAATATCAAAAATGGACAATCATATAAAGATACATTGAAGCCAACTTTAACACAAAACTATTACAGTGATGAACATTTAATTGCTGGAAACAAAGATGCAAAACATAAAATTGTAATTTTTTCAGATCCTTTATGTCCATTTTGTATTGAATACGTATCTGAAGTGATCAGGGATGTGAAGAAAAATCCATCATTGTATGCTTTGTATTATTATCATTTCCCTCTACTTTCATTGCATCCTGATGCTAATGTCATTACAAAAGCGATGCATGTAGCAAACTCTATGGGTATGAAAGATGTTACGCTAAGAACATATGAGGGTGCATTTCATAACTATTTAAAAGAGCATAAAAATTCTGATGATAAAGTACTTGAAGCATTTAATAAAGTGATGAATTCCAATATCACATTAGCCCAAATCAATAAAGCAGATGTTCTTGAGCATATTGCAAAAGATGTATTTTTAGGTGAAGAGGTGATGGTTCAAGGAACACCTACGGTATTTTTTGATGGACAGTACGATAAAAGCAGATATAAATACGATCGAGTAAAAAAATAAAAATTAAGGGATACAATGGATACATTAGTAATAGCAACACGAGCAAGTGATTTAGCACTTTGGCAAGCATACCATATCAAAGCAAGAATAGAAAAAAACTATCCAAATATTAGGGTTGAACTTAATAAAATCACCTCAAAAGGGGATAAAATTCTTGATAAGCCCTTAGCTTTAATTGGTGGTAAAGGGCATTTTACAAAAGAGCTTGAAGATGAGATGCTAGCAGGAAATGCAGATTTGGCTGTTCACAGTTTAAAAGATGTACCTACATTTATCCCAGAAGGTTTAGAACTTGTAGCGATTACCCAACGTCAAGATCAAAGTGATGTATTTTTATCACACAAATATAAAAGTTTAAAATCTCTACCAAAAGGTGCAGTAGTTGGAACAACGAGCTTAAGAAGACGGATGCAATTACTTAAAAAACGCCCAGATTTAGTTGTCAAAGATTTACGAGGAAATGTAAATACGCGTTTGCGAAAATTAAAAGAGGGTCAATACGATGCAATTATTTTGGCCTGGATTGGTTTGCACCGTTTGGACTTATTAAAAGATATCCCTTTTACAAAAAAATTAAAGCTTACCAATATGATCCCTCCTATGGGGCAAGCAGCACTTGGAATTGAGATTGTTGCTAACAACGATAAAGTACGTGAAATTGCAATGATGTTAAATCATCAGCCAACCTTTATTTGTACTAAAGTAGAACGAGATTTTATCTCTAAAATAGGAGCAGGGTGTTCTGCTCCCGTTGCTTGTAATGCAACCATTGATGATGATGTAGTAAATTTAGAAGCGATGATTGGGTATCCTGATGGAACGCATATTATGTGGAAAACAGCCACAGCACTAGTGTCTCATTGTGATGAACTAGGAGAACAATTAGCTAAAGATTTTATTGATCAAGGGGCAATGCAACTTCTTGAAAATGCTGAAAATTTAGCATTTAAAGATGAGAGACCAACAAGGCTATAATAGTGAATACCATTATTGAGACACTTAAAAAACATGATCTGTTAAGGGTTATTGACGAACCTCTTGATATCTATTTAGAGATCCCACATGTGGCGTATGTGGAGGTTAAAAAACCTCAGAGTAAAGCGTTACTTTTTACCCATCCTGTTGATTCTAAAAATGGTAAAACATTTGATGCTCCAGTACTGATGAATATTTTTTGTTCACCCAAAGCGGTTGAAGTATTTATTGGAGATGCCAATAAAATTGCTGATGAAATCGAAGCTTTATTAAAAATGAAACCACCTAATGGTTTTATGGATAAGCTTTCAATGTTTGGACGATTGTTTAATTTAAAGTCTGTTTTCCCCAAACGAAATTCAGGTAAAGGTGAATGTCAAGAGATTGTTAAGTTTGGCACAGAAGCAAAATTAAGCGATTTGCCAATTCTTACTACTTGGGAACAAGACGGTGGTCCATTTATTACTATGGGACAAGTTTATACTCAATCCCTTGATGGTAAGATGAAAAACCTTGGAATGTATCGATTGCAAATGTACAATGATGGTCAATTAGGGATGCATTGGCAAATTCATAAAGATTCCAATCATTTCTTTCATGAGTATAAAAAAGCAGGTAAAAAAATGCCCGTTTCAATTGGAATTGGTGGAGATCCAATGTACATTTGGTGTGGTCAAGCACCATTGCCTATTGGGGTATTTGAGCTTCTTTTGTACGGATTTATCAAAAAGAAAAATGCCCAACTGGTAAAATCAATAACCAATGAGATATACATACCTAAAGATGTGGATTATGTGATTGAAGGGTTTGTTGATCCTTCCAAGATGAAGATTGAGGGACCTTTTGGTGATCATACTGGATATTATACTCTAGAAGAGGAATACCCTGTGTTGGACGTGACAGCAATCACTTCAAAAACAAATCCAATGTTTGCTGCGACGGTTGTAGGAAAGCCACCATTGGAAGATAAATACATGGGGTATGCAACTGAACGTATTTTTTTACCTTTACTCAAGACCACTGCACCAGATTTGATTGATTATTATATGCCTGAAAATGGCGTATTTCACAATCTTATTTTAGCTAAAATTGATACTTTTTATCCAGGACATGCACAACAGATGATGCATGCATTTTGGGGCGTAGGGCAGATGAGTTTTGTAAAACATGCTTTATTTGTCAATCAAGATGCTCCTGAACTGCATGATGATATTGCCATTACAAAATGGATATTGGATCGTTTGGATGTGGATAACATTTTAATCTCACACGGAGTAGTTGATGCTCTTGATCACTCTTCCCCAAAATTTGCTTTGGGTGGGAAATTAGGAATTGATTGTACCAATGATCCATTACAAAGCAGTGGAATTATTTTGCTTGATGATAGTGATTTACTAAAAAAGATGCAAAATATTAACAGTGATGTTCAAACACTAAAACAGTATTTTATTGATACTAAAACACCCTTATGTGTAATTGGGGTCGATAAACATAATTCACAATTAGAACTTGTGGATCAACTTAAACCTTTATTTGAAAATATTAAAGTATTGGTTATTGTCGATGCAAAAACGAATCAACTTGATAATGCTTATATGCTTGTGTGGAGAGTAGTAAATAATATTGATGCTCGAAGAGATATTGTGATTGATAAAAATACTGTATGCGTGGATGCAACCAATAAAAGTATTGTGGATGGTTTTGAGCGACGTTGGCCAGATGATGTGGATTGTACACAAGAGGTTTTGGATAAATTAAAGCAGAAAAAAATTATTGATATTGATGATGAGTTTGAAAAAAGGTTTTATTTATAATGGTACTGATGATAGATAACTACGATAGCTTTACGTACAATATTGTTCAATATTGTTTAGAGTTGGGTGCAGATTTAAAAGTAATACGTAATGATGAGATGACTATAGACGAGATTGAGGCATTGAATCCTCAAAAAATCATCATCTCTCCAGGGCCTGCAACACCAAACGATGCAGGAATTTGTTTGGAAGTAATTAAACACTTTGGAGATACCATTCCTATACTTGGTATTTGTCTTGGACATCAAAGTATCGCACAAGTGTATGGGGGTGAAGTGATTCGAGCTCCCCATATGATGCATGGAAAAACTTCACAAATTCAAGTTACCCAAGACAATTGTATTTTTGATGGTTTACCTAAAGAGTTTCGTCAAACACGATACCACTCATTAACCGTTAACAAAAACAATCTTCCCAATAGCATTGAGGTAACATCAAAAAGTTTGGATGACGATGAAATCATGTCTTTAAAGATTAAAGACAAGCCGATATATGGGGTACAATTTCATCCTGAATCAATCATGAGCGAACATGGTCATGATATGTTGGACAATTTCTTAAAATCATGAAACTCTTCAATGCAGATCGATACAGCATAGCCTTAGCATTTTTGCTGGCATGTTGTGTATCTGCATTGTTGTATGCTACAAGCACCATGAGCATTGGTTATACCGAAGCTTTGATCTATTTTGACAAAAATGGTTTGCTGCATATTTTAACCAATATCAGTACGGTTATTTTTGGGCAGAACGATATTGCCTTACGTTTACCATTTATTCTTTTTTATATCTCCAGTACGTGGTTACTGTATCAAATCACAAAAAAATATTTTATTGATCGTTTTGATCAATTTATTTCTGTGGCTATATTTATGCTTCTTCCTGGAGTTCTTAGCTCTGCATTGATGGTCAATGAATCGATTATAGTTATTTTTTGTGTATTATTGTATTTGCATTTGTATGAAAAGAAACAGGTACATAATTATATATTGTTGGTGTTGTTTGTTTTTATTGATAACTCTTTTGCAATCTTTTTTCTAGCACTGTTTTTCTATTCATTAAAACAAAAAAACAATATTTTATTAAGCGTTTCATTAAGTTTATTTGCCTTATCAATGTATCTTTATGGTTTTGATACAGGAGGTCGACCTAAAGGCTACTTTATTGATGTTTTAGGAATTTATGCATCTATTTTTTCCCCTTTGGTTTTTATGTATTTTTTTTATGCTCAATATCGATTTAGTATAAAAGGAAGACACAATATCTATTGGTATATTTCAATTACAGCATTGGCTTTTTCTTTATTGCTATCGATTCGACAAAAAATTGCAATTGAAGATTTTGCTCCTTACGTAGTGATCTCAATCCCCTTTATGGTAAGGTTGTTTTTGCACTCCTTGCGTGTACGACTGCCAAGATTTCAAAAAAAACATTTAATTACAGCGTATTTTTCATTGGGTATTTTACTCCTTACCTCACTTGGTATTTTATTTCATAAACCTGTTTATATGTTCCTTGAAAAGCCACAAAAACATTTTGCTTACAATTATCATCATGCAAAACAAATTGCACAAAAACTGCACGATTTAAAGATTAATAATGTCTATTCAGCCAATAAAAAACTGATTAAAAGATTACAGTTTTATGGAATCAAACAGGGCTTTGATTATGCTATTACAATCAATCATCGAGATAGCTATGCGCATCATTTTACAATAGATTATAATCAACATAAAATTCTTGATATATTTGTTACAAAACTAAACATCAATTAGAACTGCAATTTTAGAATTGTTACATTTTGTTTCTCCTAAACAATGACTGGGTAAAATAACGCATATAAAATTCTATTAAGGGGTACAAGTATGGCACAAAAAGCAATACGAGAATATGATGCTAAGTCAATCTTAGCAAAACATTGGGATAAATATTTTCCAGATTTTACATATGCATATGAAACAACTATGGTTCAAAACGGTTCTGAGTTAACAGAACAAGCAAAAACTAAAAATTGGTTAAATGACAAGAAATTGGTTGCAAAACCAGATATGTTATTTGGAAAAAGAGGGATGAATGATTTAGTTCTTTTTAGAGATGCTAAGCCAGGTGATGTTTCTTTAGCTAAGGCTGCTAGCTGGATTGATGAGAAGTCATCTAGTGATCAATCAGTTTATTTTTCATTTGATGGAGAGACGCCAACAGGTGAGCCTTCAGTTGATAGATTGACTCATTTTATTGTTGAGCCATTTACTCCACATGAACAATCTGAAGAGTACTATGTAAGTGCAACATGTGTAGGTGATGATGATGTTATTTATATGTCAGCTGAAGGTGGTATTGCAATTGAAGAAAACTGGGATGAGAAAGTTAATGAAGTAGCTTTCCCTATTACAGCAACTGCTGAAGAGATTGCTGCTGAAATTAGAGCAAACGTACCTGCTGATGTAGCAGATAAAGACAAAGAAGCATTTGCTGACTTTTGTATTGGTTTCTTTAAAGCATACCAAGAGTTAAACTTCGCATATCTTGAAATCAATCCTTTTGTAATGCAAGGTAAAAAAATAGAGCTACTTGATATGGTTGCTAAGCTTGATGATACTGCTGGATTTATGATGGTAGATGAGTGGGGTGATGTTGAATATCCTACGGCATTTGGTATGGAAGCTAAATCTCCTGAAGTTGAAGCTATTGAAGAAGCTGATGCTAAAACTGGTGCTTCACTTAAACTTACACTACTTAAGCCAGAAGCTAGAATCTGGACAATGGTTGCTGGTGGTGGTGCTTCAGTTGTTTATGCTGATACTATTGCTGATATGGCTGGAATTGATGATCTTGCTAACTACGGTGAGTATTCAGGAGGTCCTACTACAGGTGAAACAAAGT
>JAYEFX010000243.1:0-25483 GCA_034658775.1 Campylobacterota bacterium | reverse complement strand
TTTCTACTTCGATTCCCTTGTAGCGCCAACCATGTTCTGTATCAATCAACACTTCAGTGGCAAAAAGTTCCACCAATGTTTCTTTTGATACAATTAATTCTTCCATAGCGTAACGTCTTTTACACCATACTAATATTGTCTATTATGTATCCCTTATTTGAACGATTCAAGATAATTTCATAATATGTTTTTTGACGAATTTTATTGATCACATTTCTCATTGTAAAGATGGACATATTTTTTTCTTTCCATACCTCTTTATGAATCATATCATAGTCTATAATCTCATCTGACTTGTTAATCAAAAGTGTTATTAAACCGTATTCAAGTTTTGTAAACTCTACAATTTTATTATTTTTATCAAACAGTTGTTCTCTGTATTTATCAAAATAAAAACCGTTTCTAAATTCTATTTTATCTGATCTTTTAGAGTGATTTAAACACATCATAATAGCCAATTTAAAATCTTCATTATCTAAAGGCTTTGTTATAGATGTATGCGCAGAGATTTGCATTGCAGTAATTATACTTTCATCAGTGTAACCTTTTGAAACAACAATCTTTGGTAATCCAGAGTTGTTCAGATCTTCTGAGTCTAATAGTTCTGGGCCAAATGATTCATAATCAATTATCGCAATATCATATTGTTCTGATGCGATTGCAATGCTCAATTCAGAAACAACTGAAACTATTGTTAACTCTTTTGCTGTATCAGCCAAGATACCTTTTGCCTCTTCAATTAACACCGTGTCGCACGATGCTAAAAGCAAGCGTGCATTGTTAATTTGACGTAAGTTTTTCATAATTTTTTTCATAACTCTATCCATATAATTTAATTAATATTTTCATTATATCATAATAAATAATTTTTGTCAAAGATTTTTTGAATTATTTTTTATTTGTTTGATTCGATATGGTTGTATCACTAAATTTTATATACTCAGAGGGTTGTATCATGCTAATAATAACAAACAATATTGCCAATCCAACCGCGATATAACTAAGTTTTTTCAGCATACTATTATTGCTTTTTGAATTAAAAACATACACAAACAACACCACTACAACAATTATCAATAATATAAACTGCATTATTTTAATTCTCCCCAACTTTGACCAATACTAAGACTAACTTTTAATGGGACACGTAAAGTATAAATATTTTCCATAATATTTTTAAGATCCAAAGATATTGTTTCACACAATTCCTCATCCACTTCAAAAATCAATTCATCATGAATTTGCAAAAGCATTTTAACACCAGCGTTGTATTGATACTTTTTGTGTATCTGGATCATTGAAAGCTTTATAAGATCAGATGCACTTCCTTGAAATACAGTATTTACCGCTTCTCTTAAAAACATCGGTTTTTGCATCCCATTTGCATTTTCAAAATCAAAGGTTCTTCTGCGCTTAAGCAGGGTTTCGACATAATTGTTTTCCAAAGCATAATCCTCAATGGATTTTAAAAAATCTTTTACCGTGGCAAAAGATTCAAAATAGCTATCAATGTATTGTTTTGCTTCTTTTGGTGTTACGCCTATGGTTTCAGCTAGTTTTCTACTTCCCATTCCATACAGCAAACCAAAGTTAATCGATTTTGCAATACCTCTATTGGCAACAGCAGCATCTTGGCCAAAAATTTTTGTAGCTGTTTGAAGATGTATGTCCAAATCGTTATTAAAAGCCTCCAGTAGAGCCTCATCTTGTGAATAGTGCGCCAAAAGTCGTAACTCAATTTGAGAGTAATCAATTCCAATTAACCTCTTCCCCTCTTGCGCAACAAATCCATTGCGTATTTGTCTTCCTGTTTGAGTCTTGACAGGTATATTTTGTAAGTTTGGATTTTTTGAACTCAACCGTCCTGTTGCTGTTCCTGTTTGTAAAAATGAGGTGTAAATTTTATGTTTTTCATCTTTTGTTCCCAACTCAAGCAAGGGCTCAATATAGGTTGATTTTAATTTAAAATTTTCTCTATATTGAAGCAATAAAGGCACTATGGGATGATCCTCTTTTATTTTTTGTAATACCGCTTCATTGGTACTGTAGCCTGTCTTTGTTTTTTTACTGGCTTTTAGTCCAAGATGCTCAAATAAAACCTCCCCCAACTGTTTGGGAGAATTTATATTAAAATTTGTATTGGCATGATCGTATATTTGTTGGGTTAAATCATTTAGCAATTCATTAAAATTGATTTTTAGTTTTTCAAAAAAATCAACATCTATTTTAATGCCATTGCTTTCCATATAAATGAGCACTTTTATAAAATCAAACTCCACATCATGGGCAACACCAATCAATGATTCACAATGTTGATCTTTAAACTCTTTAAGCAGAGTAAAATAAAGTTTATACGTTATGAGTGCATCTTCTGCAGCGTATTGGGTTGCTTTTTCAATATCAATATTGGAAAAATCTTCCCCTTTCTTGACCACATCTTTAAATGCAATCATGGTATGTGAAAAAAACCTTTTAGATAAGCTGTCCAATCCAACATTGGCATCACTTTTAAGTAGCCATGCCAATATCATAGTATCCGCATACAGTTTAACCTCAAGCCCAAAATTTTCTTTAATAACAACATAATCGTATTTAAAATTTTGCAGCACCAATCTATGTGTATTAAGAATCTCAAGAGCTTTTTTTGCATCATCTAATTCAATCTGATCACCAACACCTAAGTAAAAATGTGAAATAGGCACATAATACGCGCACATATCATTAAAGCAAAACGAGAATCCAATAATTTTTGCACTATTGCTGTCTAAACTATTGGTTTCAGTATCTAATGAAACAATAGAATTTGGTGCAATTGAGCTTAGGGTATCAAAAAGTATTTTGCTGTTATCAAGTGTAATGGTTTTAAACTCCAAAGCATGCGAAGATTCTGGTATGCTGGTTTTGTAATTAAGTCCATTTTTATGTACTTTTTCAACAATTTTATTTAAATCATACGAACCCAATAGATCTGCAATTTTTATAATTGGATTTTGCGTTGGCAATCCACACCCCTCTAACGATTCTAAAGCATGAGCATCGGTATGTAAGGTGACCAGTTGTTTACTAATATATGCCAGCTCCTTTCCCTCATTTAGAAGTGTTTGCCAGCGTTTTTTTTCAATATTTTCAATGTTGCTATAGATATTATCAAGATCTCCATAGGCTTGAATAAGAGCTTGTGCGGTTTTAGCGCCCACTCCTTTAACTCCCGGGACATTATCTGCGCTATCTCCTAAGAGTGATTGGTAATCAATAAATTGTTCAGGATAAACACCGTATTTATCAAAACACATCTGTTTGCTCACAACCACTTTTTTCATTGGATCAAACATAAAGATATCATCTTCATCAATAAGCTGATAAAGATCTTTATCATGACTAACAATTCTTACTTTAAGACCCATCGCTTTTGCATCAACTGCAATGGAAGCAATCATATCATCAGCTTCAAATCCAACACGCGCAGCTGTCTTAAAGCCCATTTTTTCAATAAACTCAACCGCAATAGGAAGTTGTCGAAGTAAATCTTCTGGCACATCTGGACGATGCGCTTTATATTGTTCATAAATATCTTTTCTAAAAGTGGGTCCTTTTGAATCCAAAGCAAAAACTATATAATCTGTTTGAAAGTCTTTGCCAATGTTGGAAATAAAATTCATAAATCCCGTAAGCATTCCTGTTGGAAATCCAGAACGTGATCGCAAAGGTGGCAAAGCATAATAACTACGAAATAAGAAGCCAAATGTGTCTATAATGGTTAATGTTTTCAAATAATAATCCTAAGGTATATATAAATTTAATATCAATTATAATATAATAAATGTACTTAAAATTTTGAGGGTATTGATGGCAGCAGATATAGAAAAGTTAAAACATAACAACGAAGAACTACGAGAGATTGTTAACAACTCTTGGGATGGTATTGGTATTATGGATGACAACAGCAAATTTATATATGTAAACAATGCATTTTCGCCCATACTTGGCTTTAGCAAAGATGAGTTGCTCGGTACATTGTTTGTCGATTATGTTAGCCCAAACAATCAAAACGACTTCACTCAACTTATTGAAGAAAACAAACTTAATCAATACTCCAACAAAATACAGCTGGTGTGCCTTAGAAAAGACAAACAAAGTGTATATTTAGATGTCACTTTGTCTTTAATGCTCAATAAAAAGTTCTTTGTTGTTAATATCAAAGATATTACAAAACAAATTTCAGATGATCAAATATTAAACGAATACGCACTTTCAAGCCAAATGGACAACAAAGGAATGTTCACCAAAATATCCAATGCATTTACCTATTTGAGTGGTTATGAAAAAGATGAATTGATTGGGAAACACTTCAGTGTTATGGTTAATGAATCAAAAAATAAAGATCAGCTAAAAGAGATATGGGATACTCTTCATTCAAAAAAAGAGTGGTCAGGAAAGATACTTAGCAATAAAAAAGAGGGCAGCCTCTTTTGTGTCGATACTAAAATTAAGCCTATCTATAACAAATACGGTGACACAACAGGCTACACATCACTAATGTTTGACATCACAGCTGAATTGGAATTAAAAGAAGAGATCAGTGTTGCAAATACACAAATTGAACAAAAAGATAAGATTTTAGTACAGCAGTCAAAATTAGCCATTATGGCAGAAACATTGCAGATGATCTCTCATGAATGGAGACAACCACTCAATATTATCTCTTTACGTGCACAAAAACTTGAACTTGATTTTCAGATGGATGCGATCCCTTCAAATAATGAAGTTGAAGAAGTTTTGAACGATATAAAAAAACAAGCGGATAACCTTTCTACAATCATTGAAGACTTTCAAAGTTTTGTCAGTTTAAAAGATGTAAAAAATAAGATTAAACCCGATGTTGTTATCAAAAAAGCGATAAAGATTTTTATGAATGATCCTGATAATCAGCACATAGATATCATCAAAGACTACAGTAATGAACCAGAATTTTTAGCCTATTCCAATGAACTTACAACTGTTTTGGTCAATATTCTACTGAATGCAAAAGAAGCCATTGATCGAAACAATATAAAAAATGGGGTTATCAAGCTTAAACAGTATCATTTGGATAATTTTATCTATTTTGAAATCAGTGACAATGGGGGTGGAATTGATGACAGCATCATTGAGAAAATATTTGACCCATATTTTAGTACAAAGAAAATACAACATGGTGTGGGTCTTGGATTGTACATGTGTAAGATGATTGTACAGGTGCATCTAGGTGGAGAAATTACAGCACTTAATCACAACACTGGATCTACATTTGTCCTTAAATTACCACTTTCACAAAAGGAAATTTCATGATTATCATCCCTGCACGCTTAGGGTCAAGCCGATTTGCCAATAAAATACTTGTAGATATTTTAGGCTTACCTATGGTGATACGAACGGCCAAACAAGTAGCATCACTTGATAAAGTTACCATTGCAACAGATTCCCAAGAGGTGATAGATTTAGCCACAAAGCATGGAATCGATGCTATTTTAACCTCAAGTGACCATCAAAGTGGAACGGATCGTATTAACGAAGCCGCCAACAAGCTTAATCTTCATAACGATGAGATAATCATTAATGTTCAAGGCGATGAGCCTTTTATTGAACCTGAAGTAGTTCAAGCCGTTATAAATAAAGTTAAAAACAAACAACAACACAGCAATGCTTTCAACATGGTAAGTTGCTACAAAAAAATAAATTCCGAACTCAGTGATGATGCTAATCATGTCAAGGTTGTCTTGGATGAGATGGGTGATGCAATTTATTTTTCAAGATCCAAAGTCCCTTACCATAGAGACCATCATGAAAATTCACAATACAATGGGCATTTAGGTATTTATGGTTTCACAAAAAAAAGTCTAAATCAATTTTGCACACTAGGTGAAAGCTCTTTGGAACACATTGAAAAGCTTGAACAACTTCGTGCTATTGCCCATCAAAAAAAGATATCCATGGTAGAAGTTCAATCTAAATCGTTTGGTATTGACACTCAAGAAGATTTAGAAAATGCTTTAAGGGTTTTTGGATGAATTTTCAAATATTAACGGTTGATATAGAAAATCAAATACCAAATACCCTACAGCGTTATGCACTTAATAGCTATTTAGATATAGATATTACTAACATTAAGCTGCCCCAACTTCAAGAAAACCTAACTTCAGGAAAATTTAATCTTGTCATCATTGATGATGAGCATCAAGAACACATCGCAATGATTAATCAAGATTATGAAATACCGGTAATTGTACTGGGAAAAACCGATAAATGTCTTCTTGTTCAGTCCTATAAAGCAGGTGCATTAAATTACATGGAATCAAAAGAATTCCTTGAGGTCTTTCCTCAAATACTTCATGAACAATTAAAAATACATGATAAAAAAATACAAAACAATGAAAAAATACAAAATCTTATACACATGGAAAGCTTAACGCAACTTCCCAATAGAAGTAAATTGATTGAAGATCTGCAGGATGAAAAATGCAATATTCACTCCTTATCCATAATTGATATCAACTCTTTTAAAGAGATCAATGATTTTTATGGCCATCATATTGGTGATTTTATTTTAAAAAGTGTTGCTACTGTTATTTTAGATATTGTCAATGAAAGTAAGGAGTTGCTTTTATACAAATTTCCATCGGATACTTATTGTGTTACAAATACAACACTAGGAGAAGATGAATTTACTCGATTTAATGCGAAAATATTACAAAAAATTGAGAACATTACCTTTTCTTACAAACACAATGAGATTCATGTTCGTGCAACCGCAGGTATATCTTACTCACAAAAAAACAATAAACTCATCACTGCAGACCTTGCTTTGCAATCTGCAAAAAATGACAATAAAGAACTGTTGGTTTTCTATGATCAATTAGACAACTTACAAGAATACCAAAATAATATGCTGTGGACAAAAAAGATAAAGCACGCTCTTTATGATGACAATATTATTGTGTATTATCAACCTCTTGTAAACAATCAAACCCTTGAAGTGGAAAAATATGAATGCTTGGTACGACTTGTAGATGATGGAAAAGTTGTGTCACCTTTTTTCTTTTTAGATATTTCAAAAAAATCCAATCAATACAGTAAAATAACAAAAGTTGTATTGGAAAAATCATTTAAGACGTTTTCCACTTTAAATTTTAACTTTAGCGTCAACATCTCTTATGAAGATATAGCAAGCCATGGTTTTCTGGATTTTATTAAAGAGTTATTACAAAAATATGATGTTGCACATCAATTAATCTTTGAATTATTAGAGGACGAAAGTGTCAAAAACTATGATGTATTGCATGAGTTTATTGCTCAAACAAAAGCACTTGGATGCAAAATCGCTATTGATGATTTTGGTAGTGGGTACAGTAATTTTGAAAAACTTTTAAAAATGGATGCTGATTTTTTGAAGATTGATGCGTCATTGATCAAAAATATCACAACAGATAAAAACAGTTTACTCATTACAAAAACCATTGTAAAGTTTGCTCAAGACTTAAATCTAAAAACCATTGCAGAATTTGTAGAAAATAAAGAGATATTTTTACTGGCCAAACAGATTGGTGTGGATTATTCTCAAGGATATTATTTTGCACCACCTTTAGAAAAACCAACCATGTATCATGCCCAATAGGAAAAAAAATGAATAAAGAATTATTAAAAAAAGTTAATGTTTTGTACGTTGAAGATGAAGACAGTGTACGTGACTTTACAGGCAAAACCATAGGCTCTATTGTAAAAAAAATTACGACAGCCAATAACGGCAAAGAGGGTTTGGATAAGTTTATTGCAGCTTACGATACAGTGGATTCATTTGATCTTATTGTTACAGATATCAATATGCCAAAAATGGGTGGCTTGGCCATGGTACAAGAGATAAAAAAATTAGATAAAGATATTTTAGTTATCATTACCAGTGCGCACAATGATCCAGCATTTTTAAAAAAATCGATTGATATTGGTATTACCTCCTACATCCTTAAACCTATTGATCTGTACCAACTAATTGAAGAGATGACAAAAACTCTTGAGCCAATGATGTTTAAAAAACAACTTCTCCAAAGCAATAAAGAACTTGAAGAGTCTAATACTCAGCTAAAAAGCAATGCTCAACAAAGCAAAGACCAATTGCACTCACTGTTTGACTCTCAAGACTCTTTAATTCTTAGTGGAAATGGAGATAAAGCAGAATATTGCAATGATAAATTTTTGGATTTTTTTGGACTTAAAGATGTTGAGCATTTTATAAAAGAATATAAATGCATCTGCAATATAATGAGCACATCCAAATCTCTAATGTATGAGGGAGAACAAACAAAAGATCTCAACTGGATCGAATATCTACTTAAAATACCACAAGAAGATCGAATTGTAGAATTAAAAAACAAAAAAAATGAATACAAATCATTTCAAATACACATCAACACATACAACTTTGAGGGTTTGCATTATGTTGTTTCTTTTACGGATATTACAAACTTAAAAGAAAAATCAAAACTTTACGAATACCAAGAATCTCATGATCAATTAACAGATTTATATAACCACCAAAAATTTGAGAAACTATTTACAAAAGAGATCAAAAGAACTCAACGCTACAATCATAATCTAACATTAATACTGCTTAATATCGATGATTTTAAAAATTTTACACAAAAACCAGGTTTAGGTGATAAAGTATTAATTCATGTTGCACAATTGCTCAATAAAACTCTTAGAGATCAAGATATAATTGCACGACCTGGCGGAGATGATTTTGAAATACTCGTACCTGAAACATCTAAAGAAAATGCACTTATTGTGGCAAATAAATTAAAGCAAGCAATAGAAGATTCAACCCCATCATTTCTAAACACAAAAATAACTGCCAGTTTTGGATTAGCATACTACGATGGGGGAATCGAGATTGATGCGTTGATTGAAAAAGCAAAAAAAGCACTTAAATTCTCCAAAACAAATGGAAAAAACTGTATTAATATGCAAGATTAATGCAGTTTATAAAATATTAGGCATATCCACGACTGTTTCTTTTTCTGTGTCCACGACTGTTTCAAATGTCACCTCATAAGATGGAGCAATATTGTGATTTTCTTTATCAATAAATCGTGTCATCTCTTTTTCAAAATCTAATTTAACTGTACCAATTGGACCATTTCGCTGTTTTCCAATAATAATTTCAGCCTCTTCAACCGATTTGTGTACAAAAGTTGACCTATACTCTTCACCTCTATCTTTTGCTTCTTTCTCTTTTCGTGCTTCATCACGCTCTTTGTATACATCATCACGATACACAAACATAATAATATCTGCATCTTGTTCAATTGAACCTGATTCTCGTAGATCACTTAACATGGGTCGCTTATCTGGGCGATTTTCAAGTCCACGATTTAACTGAGATAGAGCAATGACTGGTATTCCCATCTCTCGTGCAAGCATTTTTAGGCCTCGAGAGATTTCAGAAATTTCAAGATGCCTATCTTTCCCACCTGTTCCTTGCATCAACTGCAAATAATCAATAACAATCATAGAGATGTTATTTTCACTGTTTTGCGCTAATTTTCGCACACGTGCTCGAAGTTGATTAATATTTAAACTACCATTATCATCAACAAAAAGTTTTTTTGTATTCATTTGTTCAAATGCAGTTGTTAAATTACTCCATTGTTGATCATTCAAATCCCCTTTACGAAGATTTTGCAGAGGTATGGATGTTTTTGCAGCAAGAAGTCGTAGCATCAATTGTTCTGCTGGCATCTCCAGTGAAAAGATAATCACACCTTTATTTGCCTCCACATTTTTTAATGCCATATTTAAAACCAGTGCAGTTTTACCCATTGCAGGTCGAGCACCAATGATAACCAGATCACCATTGTTAAAACCAGTTGTTTTTCTATCCAAAGCCTCAAATCCAGTCGTTTCTCCAATAAGATATTTGTTTCCCATGGCTTTCATTTTAGTGATGTAATCTAATGTTTCACCAGTAATTTGCTCCATATCTTTTAGGTCACTTGCAGCAGAATCAGTTGAAATTTTATACAATTCATTTTGAATTGTATCAACAGCTTGAACTGCTGGCAATTCATCCTCAATGGTGACTTTTTTAATTGTTGTAGCCAGCGTAGCCAATTCACGCTTAACGGATCCATCTTTAATCTCTTGCGTGTATGCCATGGTGTTGGTAATTGGATTGGCTGAAAGTATCTCAATAAGTATAGAATCATCAACATCCTGACTGCTCACACGTTTTCGAATAAACTCTTCATCGATTGGAAGTTGTTCTGTGTGCAAAGTTTCCATTACATCAAAAATTTTTTGATGCGCAGGCAGATAAAAATCTTTTGCTTTTAGTACACCTAAAACATCTTCAAGCTCTTCGGGACTAAAAAGAATCGAACTTAATACGGCTCGTTCAATGTTTATACTGTATACGCTATCCATCTATTTCCTTTGCGGCATCTTCTACCTCTTCTAAAAAACGTTGAACCAAATTTTGGGTTGTTAGTTTTGCTACAACTTCACCTTTTCTCATAATCAAACCACTTCCTTTACCATATGCAATAGCTACATCTGCACCCTTAGCTTCACCAATAGCGTTGACCACACAGCCCATAACCGATACATTTAGAGGGGACTTTATATGTTTTGTTGCCTCTTCAACTTCAGCAACTGCTGCAACCAAGTCCGCTTCTATTCGACCGCAAGTTGGACAAGAGATGATGTTTAATCCCTCTTTTACAATACCCGCATCTTTCAATATAGCACGGCCAACCTCTATCTCTTTTTCGAGTTCACCCGTAATGGAGATACGCATGGTATCCCCTATTCCATCAAGCAATAAACTTCCTAAAGCAATGGAAGATTTAATCGTGGAATGAAACAGTGTACCAGCTTCAGTAACACCTAGATGAAAAGGGTAATGATTCAAGGGGCGTAACATTCTGTATGCTTCAACCGTACGTTGTACATCACTGGCTTTTAAAGAGATTTTAATGTCATCAAAATCTAAGTCCTCAAGATACTTGATGTTGTATAAAGCAGATTCAACCATCCCTTTTGCTGTTTGGCCGTATTTATCTTCAAACTGGGATTCTAATGATCCACAATTTACACCAATACGAACAGGTAAGTTACGCTGTTTACACGCTTTTACAATCTCATTTATACGACTTTTTTCACCTATATTACCAGGATTAAAACGGATACAATCTACCCACTTTGCCGCTTCTAATGCTAATTTATAATGAAAATGAATATCTGCAACAATAGGCAAAGAGGTTTGTTCTTTAATACTTTTAAGCGCCAAAGCTGCTTCCATATCCGGAACCGCCACACGCACAATATCCGCACCCGCAAAATGCAATAAACGGATCTGTTCAACTGTAGCTTCAATATCTTGTGTTTTTGTAAAGGTCATCGATTGCACACTGATGGGGGCATCCCCACCAACGGCAACATTGCCTACAAATATTTTTTTAGTTTCATATCTATTTATCATAAAAGGAGTATATCCAAACATTTATTTATCATTAATTATATTTTAGATATAATCGCATTAAATTAACAATAAGAGAATACATAACTTTATGGAAAACACAAATATATTTGATATCATCGTTCTTGTTTTAATCTTCTTCCTTGGTTTAAAAGGATTATTTAGAGGTTTTATTAAAGAGCTTTTTGGAATTGCCGGGATTGTTGGTGGAGTATACATCGCTTCACGCTTGTCTGAAGATGTTGCGCAGATTATTAAACCGATGTTTGCCATGGAAAGTGATTCTGCAGCAATACTCATTGGGTTTATTTTAATTTTAGCACTTATTTGGATTGTGGTTTACCTCATTGGTATGGGAGTAAGCAAAGCTTCACAATTAAGTGGATTGGGTCCCTTGGATAGAATGCTTGGATTTATTTTTGGTGCGGGTAAAATATTTTTGATTTTTTCTATTATAGCGTATTCACTTTCTAGTGTAGAAGCAATTAAATCCAAAATAAAAGATAAAACAAAAAACAGTCTAATGTACCCCATATTAAAAGATGCTGGTGCATATATTGTAAAGCTCGACACTACTAAACTGACACAAAATGTGAAAAATGAGGTAGCTGGTGCAGTTAATAGTGCGAAGCAAACAGTTAAAGACATTGCTCAATCTGAAGCTGTTGAAGCAGTTAAAGAGTACAAGGACCAAGTTGTAAATTCAAACGAAGAGAGTTCTAATGGCAACTGATTTTCAAAACAATGAAGTTATCGATCAGCTAAAAACAGTACTTAAAGATAAAGGGATGAAATACACTGAGCAACGTGCCGTTATTCTTGAAATTATTACACAGATCAATGGTCACCTAAATGCTGAAGAGATTCATGGTGTTGTAAAAAACAAATACCCTCAATACAACATCGGAATTGCCACGGTGTATCGAACACTTAATTTTCTCGAAGAGGCGGATTTAATCTCTTCAATCTCCTTTGGAACTGAAGGTAAAAAGTACGAAGGCAACCAAAAAACACATCACGATCATCTTATCTGTACACAATGTGGGCTAATTATTGAATTTGTAGACCCCTTGATTGAACAACAGCAAGATGTTATTGCAAAAGAGAATAAATTTAAAATTACAGGGCACACTATGCAACTGTATGGACTGTGTCCTGCATGCGATAGTACAAATAAGGGAGATAAATAATTGTTTGAAAATAAATACATACAACAAAGAATAGAAAAATCAAAAGTATTAAAAGAAAATGGTTTCAATCCATACACAAATGAATCAAAAAGAGACACTACGGTATCAAAGTTTATCAATGTAAATTCAGATCTGTTTAAAACAGAGCTCAAACGTGATGAAAATAGAATCTATACAGTTGCTGGAAGAATTAAATTTTTCAGACTAATGGGAAAAGCCAGCTTTCTTAAAATAGAAGACGAAAGTGGACTTTTACAAATATACGTAGCTCGTGATAATTTACCTGAAGATTTTTACAATACTATTTTTAAAAAAACAGTTGAAGTGGGCGATATAGTTGAAGTTCGTGGTTATCCTTTTATTACCAATAAAGGTGAACTATCACTTCATGTGCATAATTTTACAATTTTGACAAAAGCAATCTCTCCATTACCAGAAAAATTTCACGGTATTCAAGATAAAGAGCTTAGATACAGACAACGATATCTGGATCTTATTATGGATTCAGAAGTACGAAAAATATTTCATGTACGTTCAAAAGTGATCAGTCTTACACGACGTTTTTTTGAAGATAAAGGCTTTTTGGAAGTTGAAACACCCATGATGCATCCAATTGCAGGTGGTGCAAACGCCAAACCGTTTACAACTCACCACAATGCTCTAGGTGTTGATCGTTTTTTACGAATTGCTCCTGAATTGTATTTAAAACGATTGATTGTTGGTGGATTTGAAGCTGTATTTGAGATCAATCGTAACTTTAGAAATGAGGGGATGGATGCAACACACAATCCTGAATTTACCTCAATTGAATTTTACTGGGCATACAAAACATATGCTGATTTAATTCTATTAACCAAAGAATATTTTCAATACCTATTTGAACATTTGGACCTTCCAACGACCTTACCGTACGGAAACCTTGAAGTTGATTTTACCAACTTTACAGAAATTCCACTTATTGAATCTCTAAGTGCTATTGGTGGAGTACCTGCGGATATTACTGAAGATAAAGAGAAAATTTTAGCATTTTGCAAACAAAAAAATATCGATGTAAACCCTCAGATGAATTTAGGGCAATTGCAAGGTGAATTGTTTGATGAATATGTGGAAGACAAATTGATCGATCCAACATTCATCACTCAGTATCCAGTAGAGATCTCTCCACTGGCACGAAGAAATGATCAAAAACATCATTTAACAGATCGTTTTGAACTGTTTATTGCAGGTAAAGAGATCGCTAATGCCTTTAGTGAACTGAATGATCCATTGGATCAATTGCAACGATTTGAAGGACAAATGGATGCAAAAGATTGCGGTGATGATGAAGCGCATGAGATGGATGAAGATTTTGTCAACGCACTTAGCTATGGTATGGCTCCAACAGCGGGTCAAGGTATTGGTATGGATCGTCTAGTAATGATGCTTACCAATCAACACAGTATTCGTGATGTACTTCTTTTCCCTGCGATGAAGCCTATTATCAAAGAGATTGATTTACACGAACAATCAGAAGAAAAATAGAAGGAACAACAATGGGATTTATGGACATGCTATCAAATTTATGTAAAACAAAAGGGAAATGCTCAATGGGATATATTCAACCAGACACACTAAAAGATGCAGATAATGAAATTTATGCATTGATTGAAAATGAACTCGAAAGACAAACGGATCATCTTGAGATGATTGCAAGTGAAAATTTTACAAGTCCAGCAGTAATGCAAGCCATGGGATCAGTATTTACAAATAAATACGCTGAAGGGTATCCTGGAAAAAGATATTATGGTGGTTGTGAGCATGCCGATAAAGTTGAACAATTAGCAATTGATCGAGCTTGTGAAATCTTTGGATGCAACTATGCTAACGTTCAACCACATTCAGGTAGCCAAGCAAACGGTGCTGTATACGCAGCATTAATTAAAGCGGGTGATAAAATTTTAGGGATGGATCTAAGTCATGGTGGACATTTGACTCATGGATCAAAACCTAGCTTCTCTGGTAAAAACTACCATGCTTTTTATTATGGTGTAGAACTTGATGGTCGAATCAATTACGACAAAGTGATGGAGATTGCAAAAATTACTCAGCCAAAAATTATTGTTTGTGGTGCAAGTGCTTATGCACGAGAGATTGATTTTGCTAAATTTAGAGAAATTGCGGATGAAGTAGGTGCCTATTTATTTGCAGATATTGCACACATAGCTGGTTTGGTTGCCGCTGGATTACACCCTAGCCCATTTCCACATGCAGACGTAGTTACAACAACAACACATAAAACATTACGTGGTCCACGTGGTGGAATGATCATGTGCAATGATGAAGCTATTTCAAAAAAATTAAATTCTGCTATTTTTCCAGGAACTCAAGGTGGACCATTGATGCATGTCATTGCAGCAAAAGCAGTTGCATTTAAAGAGATTTTAGACCCTTCTTGGAAAGAATACGCTCAACAAGTGATCAACAATGCATCAACACTCGCGCAAGTGTTGATGGACAGAGGTTACGATATTGTTAGTGACGGTACAGACAACCACTTAGTGTTGGTTTCTTTTATCAAAAGAGAATTTAGTGGAAAAGCAGCTGACGCGGCTCTAGGTAATGCTGGAATCACCGTAAACATGAATACTGTTCCAGGAGAGACACGAAGCCCATTTGTTACCAGTGGTATTCGTATTGGATCACCAGCACTTACGGCTCGTGGGATGAAAGAGGAACAATTTAAAATCATTGGAAATAAAATTGCAGATATTTTAGATGATATTGAAAACACTGATCTTCAAGTACAAATCAAAGAAGAGTTACAACAAATGGCACGTAATTTTATTGTTTATACAAAATCTACGTACTAAAACGCATCTAAAACTATAAGGGGAATACAATGGAATTTGAAGGTGAAAAGTTTGCAAAGAATGTGCAAATGAAACAAGAGAAAGCTGATTTACAAAATCAAATAGACTCTATCGATGAACAACTCAGCGACAGTCCTTATCAGCCGCAAGAAAATCATCCCTCCCTTGATGAAGATGCGGTTATGGTTGATATTCCAGAACAAGAGTTGGGTGATTTAATTTTAGATGATGCACAGAATGAAACGGATAAGAAAAAATATATTATTTTAGGATTAGCACTGCTCTTACTTTTTGTCCTTACTGTTCTTATTATAAAGCTTATGACAAGTATCGATGAATCCAAAACGAATAATTCGCTTATTGATGCACCAAATAAAGAGCTAATAGATCAAGACAAAGCACTAAACAATACCGATATTGAAAAACAATATCAAAATATTATTAAGAAAAAAATGGAAGAGATCAAAAAAGAAGAGATCCCTTTACACATTGAAGAAACAAAAAAAGCTATTGAACCAATTAAAAAAGATACTCCAAACAAAAAAGATATTTTTGACATGGAGACAAAATCAGAAAATATAATTAAAAAACTAAAAAAAGAAGAAAAAAAAGCAGTTAAAGAGACAAAACCAAAACCTACTGTAAAAAAAGCAATTGAGCTTTTTGAAGAGAAAAAACAAACCGTTAAAACTCCTGTAATTACAAATTTTAAAAAAACAAGTACCAACATGAAGCCTACGGGTGTATTTATACAAATTGGTGCATTTTCAAAAACTCCCAATGATACCTATTTGAATAAAATTAAAAATAATGGGTATCAATACAATCTTTATAAAGTAGAAGTTAAAGGAAAACTGTATGTTAAGGTGCTTGTTGGACCATTTAGCTCAAAAACTCAAGCAAAAGAAAATCTGCAAGATATAAAATCTAAACTTAATGCCAAAAGTGCATATATTCTAAAGTTTTAGAGGCTATTGCAGATGCACTATTACAGTAAAACGTTATTCTTAGATCAGTTTACACCTGTTTCAATTTATGCAAAAATCAAAACAATGTTCCCGCATGAAATTACCTTTTTATATGAGAGTACGGTTAACAGTGCCGATGGAAATTTTAGCTATATTGTCATTGGAGCTAGGGAGCGTATTTGGCACAAAGACAATCAAAGTTATTATAAAAATGAATCAGGCGATATTTCAATTATTGATTCCAATCCTTTCGATTTTTTACGAAATTATTACAAAAATCTTGACTCCAAAGTATTTAAAGAGATCTCAGCAGACTTAGGTATTGGTCTTATTGATGGATTTATTGGAAATATTGGTTACGATATGGTGTGTGAATTTGAACCCAGTTTAAAACCATCCATGTCCAATCTAAAAGATACTATCAATATTTCAGATTGCGATCTAATACGCCCAAAAATGGTACTTGGGTTTTCTCATAAAACATCTAAACTAGTAATCCTTACCTTCTTAGAATCAATGCAAAAACATATCCAAGACATCGATACAGCACTGCACCAATCTTATGATTTTATCCCTTTAAAAAAAGCAGAACTACATGATGAAGGAAAGTTTTCTTTTTCTAAAGAAGAGTTTTTCAATATGGTAGCAAAATCCAAAGAGATGATACGCAGTGGTGATGTATTTCAAATACTTATGGCAAATCGATTTACACAAAAAGCCAAAGTAGATCACCTTAGCTTCTATCGTGCCTTACGTAGTAAAAACCCTAGTCCTTATCTGTTTTTACTGCAATATGAAGATTTTTCCATTGCAGGAAGCTCCCCTGAAGTGATGGTACGCCTCACTGATGGACACATATTACTTCGACCAATTGCAGGAACACGTAAACGAGGGAAAACGTTAGATAAAGACCTTGAGATGGAAAATGAACTTATTAACGATCCAAAAGAGCGAGCAGAGCATATTATGCTTATTGATCTTGGACGAAATGATGTTGGAAGAGTAGCTAAAAAAGGTACTGTTGAAGTAACCGATTTAATGCGTATAGAAAAATACTCACATGTGATGCACATAGTGACAGATGTGGAAGCAGTAATAGATGAAAAATTTGATATGTTTGATCTGTTTGAAGCTACCTTTACAGCAGGAACCATGACAGGTGCTCCAAAAATACGAGCCATGCAACTGATTGCGTCATTTGAGAAACTGAAACGAAGTTTTTACAGTGGAAGCATCGCTTATTTTGGATTTGATGGAAATATGGACAGTGCCATTACGATACGAACCACACTGTTAAAAGAAGATGAAGTTATTTTTCAAGCAGGTGCAGGAGTGGTTGCAGACAGTGTTGCTGAATTAGAATATCTTGAAGTACACAATAAACTTGCAGCCAATATTGCTACGCTAAAAGATCTAGCATAGCGGCCATTAAATAAGAGTTTTACGTATAGAGCAACTCTATATCTTCATCGTCTATACGTTCACCTTTTCCACGTGCTAGAATATGCACAGGTGTCCCTTCTAAACTTAAATTATCCCGTAAAAAATTGATCAAATATCGCTTATAACTAAAATGAAGCATTTTAGGCTTATTCATAATAACCGCAATCTTTGGAGGACAAGTATCAAACTGTGTTGCAAAATAGATTTTCAATCGATTTCCAGCTGGACTTGGTAATGCATGTCGTCGTACCGCCATCTCAATAGTTGAATTAACGGTTGAAGTTGGAATTCTTTGCGTGTAATTATCGTATATTTCCATCAGTTTGATTTTTAATCGATCCATGCTTCGTCCCGTTTTTGCAGACACTGCAATAATTGGAGCATAATATAAAAATTTAAATCGACCTCGAATATCTTCCTCCATTTTGTTAAATGTTTCTATATTTTCATCCCATTTATTCAGTACAATGATGCATCCTAATGCGTATTGATCCACAAGTCCTGCAATCTTTTCATCCTGATCGGTTAAAGGTAAACTTGCATCCAAAACGATTAAAGCCAAATTTGAACGCTCCAGCATCTCTTTGGTTCGCATTAAAGCAAATTTTTCAATACCATCAATTTTTCCACGACGCCTTAGACCTGCAGTATCCACAAAAGTGATTTGCCGATCTTCATATTCATAGGTTTCATCAACAGGGTCAATTGTTGTTCCTGCAATTGGGCTTACAACTGATCTTTCCTCGCCTATTAAGGCATTCAAGATTGAACTTTTTCCCACATTAACTTTTCCAATAATAGATACACGCAAATGATCATTCTGAGCTTTTTCATTCATGTCAATTGTTGGGGATAAAAACTCCTCTAAAGAGTCCTCATCTTCATCAAGAACCAACACATCTGTATTTTGTCTAGGAGGAAGCTGTGCATACATCCATTCAAATAAACTTTTTGTACCTCTATTGTGCGATACCGATATCCCAAAAAGATCCTCTTCATCGATACCAAATTCAAAAAAAGACCATAATCGCTCCTCTTTTTCTTTATCGTTATCAATTTTATTAACAACCAATGCCAAACGTTTCCCTAATGATTGCAACTCATAAAAAAGCTCTTTATCTTTTTCATCGGGTATTTTTTTACCATCAACCATAAGCAGTACAATGTCTGCTTCTTTTGCTGTTTGAATTGCTTTTCGCTTAACGTGAGAAAAAATTGCATCATTGGTATCATCAATTCCACCTGTATCCAGCAACAAAGCATCACGATCTAAAATTTCAACTTCATGCTTACGAATATCTCGCGTGGTTCCTGCTAAATCACTAATAATTGCAATTCTTTTTTTTGCAATTCGATTAAATAGTGAACTTTTACCAACATTAGGTTGCCCTATTAGTGCAATTTTTTTCATCAAATATTATTCCTTCTATCTCTTTAATTGGGGTGAAGAGATACTTATTATAATGCGATTTTAACTAAAAACATATTAATATTGCGTTTATGGAACAAAATCTAAATCAAGCTATTCGTTATATGCTCTACGCATCCTTTTTATTTGCCTTTACTGGGGCGTTTGCAAAACTTGCAAGTCAATCCATGAGTTCAGTCGAAGTTGTATTTTTTAGAAACATTGCTGGGGTAATTATAGTATTATTCGCAATTTACAAGCGCCCCTTAAAACAAAAAGGTGGGAAATTCTTACTTTTAATTTTCAGGGGAATTGTTGGTTTTTTAGCATTGTTGATGTATTTTTACAATATTGCGCACATTCCACTGGCTGAGGCAATAACTTTTTCTAAAACATCGCCTATTTTTACGGCAATTTTTGCCTATATTTTTATAAAAGAGAAAATTTCACCTCAAGCTTGGCTTGGAGTATTTGTAGGCTTTATTGGTATTTTGCTTATCACAGGATTCGATTTATCAAATTTAGACAAAACCGATTGGTTAGGTATTTTAAGTGGGGTGGGCGCTGGTTTAGCATATACCTCCATACGCGAACTTAAAAATTATTATGATGGAAGAGCTATTGTGTTGTCTTTTATGGGCGTAGGTACGGTTGGGCCCATTATATTAATGATGATTTCACCTTATTATGAAGGAACTGCATGGGATTTTATGATCGCACCTTTCACTATGCCCCAAGGAGTTGCTTGGGCATATGTAATAGGCCTTGGAATATTTGCAACATTCTCTCAAATATACATGACTAAGGCCTACTCTTTGGCAGCTGGTGGAATTGTTGGCACCATTGGATACACAAATATTCTTTTTTCACTGGCTATTGGATTATTTCTTGGGGATGCATTTCCTACAATTTGGGTAATTTTAGGTATACTAACAATTATATTTAGTGGATATTTAGTATCCAAAAATAAAGGATCTTAATGAATTTAGATAAAGTAATATCAGGTTTTTTTATCATCTTAGCCATGACGCTAAACTTTGGATTTTTTTATGGTGATACTGAATCCATTACTATGCACAGTAAATATGAACTGTTTGCGGCTATTATTGTTAATATCATTGCAACTGTATTGAAGCTTGGAGACAAAACGCAAATAGGTTCAGTGTTGTTGGCCACAAGTCTTGTTGCTGTTATTCAGCTGGTTGCAGCTGCTACAATTTGGACAATCAACATACAAGGTGATGCGGCACTTGAGCCAGAAGTCATTGGACTTATTTTATCACTTTCAGGTGGTGCATTGCTTGCAAATATCACCTCTGTTTGGCTTTACCTTGGTGAAACATTAAAATCTAAACGATAAAAGACAATTAAGTGCAAAACAATTCACTTTGGATTTTTCTTCATAAATTAAGAAAACCTTTTATTGTAATAGTCTCAACATACACTATTGCAATCATTGGTCTATTGATCATCCCTGGAGTTGATGACCAAGGAGATGCTTATCAAATGAGCATTTTTGAGGCTTATTATTTTATCACCTACACTGCGACTACTATTGGTTTTGGTGAAATTCCTTATGCATTTACCCATTCTCAAAGAATTTGGGTATCCATGTCCATCTACATGACTGTAATTGGATGGTTTTACAGTATTGGTGTAGTGATGACCCTACTGCAAGATAAACTTTTTTTACACGAACTTGCCAAAGCCAAATTTAAACGGCAAATTCAAAATGTAACTCGCCCTTTTGTGATCATTCTAGGATACAGTTATGTAACAAACGAGATCATTAAAAAAATACAAAAATCAAATCTAAGAGCCATTGTTATTGAGCGAGATCAAGATCGAGCAAACATGCTAATGCTCGAAGGGTTTACTCCTCATGTCCCAGTATTAGTAGCGGATGCACATCAAATCACCTCTTTAGAATTAGCAGGTATCAACAAAATTAATTGTAAAGCAGTGATCTCTTTATTTGAAGACGATAATCTTAATCTTCGTGTGGCGCTGACTGCTCGATCACTTAACAACAGAGTTACACTTGCAATAAAATCCACCAGCAATCATCATACCGAAAATCTAATGGATATTGGTGTTGAGATTATTGAAAATCCTTTCTCCATCATTGCGCATCAAATACAGATGGCACTTGATGCTCCAAACTTACTTAAAGTAGAGCAATGGATTTATAAAATTGGTTCTTTAAACGATCCTCTTCCTAAACTTCCTAAAGGGAAATACCTCATTTGTGGATATGGGCGAATGGGACATCATATTTTTGAAGTTTTTGAAGAAAATGGTATAGAATCTGTTCTTATTGAGATTAATGATGCTCAAAAAAATACCATCACAGCACATGAATCATCACATCTTTTATTTGCTGATGGTGACGATAAAGACAATCTGCTAAAAGCTGGTATTGAACAGTGCGTTGCTATTATTGCAGGTACCGATGATGATACCGTGAATCTCTCAATATTAACAACTGCTAGAAAGTTAAACAAAGAGATAGCAACCTTAGTTCGTGAAAATGAAATTGAAGACTATTCTATTTTTATCAATGCCAATATAGACCATATTTTTATGCCGGCTAAAATTCTAATCCACAAAACATCCAATGCAATCTTACATCCTCTTGCAGATACTTTTGTTCGACTTATCACTCGACAAGATGAAGCCTGGGGACAAAGCTTAGTAAATCGTTTGACAACAACGATAAACGATGATCCACAGCTTTTTGAGGTTACCATCAACAAAAGGTACTCTCCTCAAATATACAATTACATAAATGACAATCAAGGAACACTAAAAATTGATATATTCCAAAAATCATTGCGTAATAGAATGCAAAAAAATAACATAGTACCGCTATTAATAAAAAACAAAGAGACATGCACCCTGCTTCCACGTTGGGATGAAGAGATAAAACTCAATGATACCATGCTCTTTGCCTGTGATGAAAATGCAAGAGATGACATGCGATTCATTGCTAAAAATATGTATGAATTTCAATATATACTAACAGGAAACGAACGAAAAACATTTTTTAATTTTAATAAAGGATAAACTTTGATACTACTAACAGGACCTTGCGTCATCGAAAGCCGAGACAATGTATTTAGAATTGCAGAAAAATTGCAACGAATCCATGAAGACAAACGGATAGATTTTTATTTTAAAGCCAGTTACGACAAAGCCAACCGTACATCTTTGGACAGTTTTAGAGGTCCAGGACTGGATGAAGGGCTTAAAATTCTTCAAGAGGTGAAAGAACAATTTGGATATAAACTTGTTACAGATGTACATGAAAGCTACCAAGTTGCTCCTGCAGCAGAAGTAGTTGATGTGGTGCAAATACCCGCATTTCTATGTAGACAAACGGACCTATTGGTAGCTGCTGCTAAAACAAATTGTGCGGTGAATATCAAAAAAGGTCAGTTTTTAGCCGCTAATAGCATGAAACATCCAGTACAAAAAGTACTCGCCACGCGTGGTTGTGATGAGATAAACTACAATACCAGCAAAAAGAATAATGTATGGCTGTGTGAACGTGGAAATATTTTTGGTTATGGCTCTTTAATTGTAGACATGAAAAATCTTATTGCCATGAGAGAGTTTGCTCCTGTTATTTTTGATGCAACACATTCAGCACAAGTTCCAAGCACAGGTGGTACAACAGGTGGAAATGCTGCAGTTGTACCTGCACTTGCGCGAGCAGCTGCTAGTGTGGGTGTAGATGGTTTCTTTTTTGAAACACATTTTGATCCAAGTATAGCATTAAGTGATGGTCCAAATATGCTTACCATTGATCAATTGTATAAAACAGTGGATCAAATTTTTGCCATTCAAGATGTAATTGCCTAAGAGTAATGAAGCATCTGTTTACAAGCAACAATGGTATTGAATCATTTAAAATTTCACTTGAAAGTATTTACGATAAGAGCAAAACTCTTTTAATACTTTCTTGTGCCAATACCTATACAAAAACACAGCTTGACCCCATTTTACAGCAGTATGACAATACAATAATTGGGGCTATTTTTCCAGAAATTATTTATCAAGGAAAAATACATGCACAAGGTTGTATCTTTATTCTCTTGGATGATCTAATGAATTTGCGTATTGTAAACAATCTAGACAATACACAAACTATCAATTTAGCTCTTCAAGATGTTCGTACAACTGAAATAAAAAGTATCTTTGTTTTTGCCGATGCACTGTCTAAAAAAATAGACACACTAACCTATTCTTTATTTGAAAATTTTGGTTTATTTTTCAATTATTGTGGTGCTGGAGCAGGAAACATGAATGCTCATGTGAAAAATCAACATTGCATCATAAGCAATCAGGGTTTGAACAAAGAATGTGCCATAGTTGGCTTTTCGAGATTGAAAAGCTCTTTAGGTATAGCTCATGGATGGAGTCCAATCTCACCATTATTAAAAGTAACTAAAGCTAAAAATAATGTTATTGAAAAGATCAATTATGAAAACGCTTACAGCGAATACAAAAAAAATTTATTATCCATTAACACCAAACTTTCCACAAACTTCTCTTTTAACACTGTAGCTAAAAACTATCCTATTGGCATACAAAAACTTCATAATAATATTTCAATTATCAGAGATCCTATTTTAACGGACGAAAAAGATATTATTTGTATTGGAGATGTAGAAGAAAACAGTTTAATACACATCATGAAAGGGGAAAATCAAGATCTTTTAAATGCGACCAAAGAAGCTTCAATGCAAGCATATGAAGAGTGCGATTTTGATTCAGAACTTACTTTTTATTTTGCAGGAATTTCACGACTTTATTTATTGGAAGAAAAAATTCAAGACGATATAAGCATGATACAAGATGACAAGCAATACATTATGGGGGCATTGTGCCTAGGTGAAATCGCCAATATTCGTGACACATTGCTCGAGTTTCATAATCGTACAACCGTTATATGCAAGGTGCAAACCAATGATTAAATCACACCTTGACGCTCTTTCTTATTTACTCAATCATCAATTAACACAAATCTCTTCACCTCAAGAATATTTAGATGATTTTATACGTGTATTGATCAAACAATTAAGCTGTTTTAGCGTTGTACTCTTTAAACACAACAATGATAGTCTAGAAACAACACTGGTGCAACCCAAAAACCTTTTTAACCATTATCCCTATTTGGAACTGCGACTCAAAACAGCATTAAACTATAGTATAAAAGATAATCTTATCGTATTGGAAAAAAATTATTTTCATGTTTTTCAACTTGAAAATATTGGCTATATTCTTATTCATTCTAAAAATAGAAAATACCATCCAAGCGTCATTGAACTGCTCAAAGATATTGTTACGAAATTTACCCATCTCTATGTACAAAAAATACTTACTCAAAAAACAACACTTACGCATAAACAACTTCTACAACAAGCAAAACAAATCACCGATGCACGTATCGTTTCGTCCATTACTCAATCTTTTAATGATAAAACAAATGCGATCAACTACAACACCACTCAATTAAAAATCAATCAAAAATACAATAAGCTCGACGATCAATTGTTTAGCAATAGTATTGATGCATTATACGACAACAGCGATAGCATTGCAAGAGACATAAGAATGATTAGAGAATTAAACCTTGAAGAGAAAACTAAAAATAAATTTACCATAAATTATGCTATTAATAAACTTGAAAATATTTTACAATATTCTCTAGATAACAATAATATTGTATTTGTAAAAAACATCAATGACATCGAACTGCATACCTATGAAATAAAGTTTATTGAGGCTGTATTCAATATTTTCGACACAAGCATTCATGCACTTAATAGATCAAAAAATAACTTAAAAATCATTAGGGTTGACGCATACAATGTAGACAACAAAGTAGTTTTAGACATACAGCACAATGCTAACCTATATAAAGAGGAAGATTTAACCAGTATCTTTGAACCCTTTAACAATACGCTTGATTCTTCAACTTCCCTTGGACTGGCTTTGTATTTTAGTGAAAATCTAATTTCTAAGCAAACTAATGGTAATATAAATGTTAAATTTTCAAATTTTACATACGAAAAAATACTCTACAATAGCGTAAAGTTTACAATAGAATT
>JAYEFX010000242.1:0-6688 GCA_034658775.1 Campylobacterota bacterium | reverse complement strand
ATAGGATGTTTGCGAGATTGATTTTTCCCAGTGCGTTCGCATCCTATTTTGAGCACGTACCCCTTTTATAATCTCTAAACCAGTTACGGCTTCAGTTAAAGTGGTTTGTTTTATTTGATCCTCTTTAGCTGAATTTAAAATCGATTCTTTAATTGGTTTTTGCATAAACCATGCAAAAGTTAGTGCAATAACAACCGTTATAATTGATATGTATCCTAAATCACCACCAATAAAAAAGATAATGGCTATAAACAAAATAACAAAAGGGATATCCACCAATACAGCGATGGTCGCTGATGTAAAAAATTCCCGAACCGTTTCAAAGGATTGCAGTCTACTTACAAAAAGCCCTGTAGAAGCTGGTTTTGCATCAAGACGTATGTTGAGTAATTGATCAAAAATTTTACTGGACATGCGTATGTCTGCTCTTTTTGAAGCTTGTTCTAAAAAGTACGATCGAATAAGTTTTAAAATTAGATCAAAAATCAATATCAAAGATATACCCACAACCAAGACGGTTAGTGTGTCAACTGCTTTATTGGGCAAAACCCTATCGTAAACATTCATCGTAAATAAAGGGACAAATATGACAAAAATATTGATAAAAACTGCAGATATCGCAACCAATATATAGATGTTCATATTTTTTTTCATTGTCCCCCAAAACCATTTTTTGGGTTGTTCAACAATAACATCTCGATCAACACGCTTTTCAAAATTATACGCTGGTTTGATTATAATAAGGTTTTTATTGGTTTCTAGATCTCGTTTATATTTCATCTGAAGTTCATTCAGATCAATCCACACTTCACCCATGCTAATCTCAGGAAAGATGACCAATGCTTTACTTTTTTTCTTATCCACTTCAAGTAAAACACACGCTTTGTTTCCCTCGAGTATCATGATACCGGGTAAAGAAAGATTTTGAATATCTTTAATGTCGCGTTTAACAGGCTTTGATATAAGACCAATTCTTTTTGCTGCTGTGATAAACATCGATGTGGTCATCAATTCACCGTGCATTGGTAAACCAACGGTTAATGACTCTTTGGAAGCTGTTCTCTCGTAGTATTTCGATAAAAAAAGTAGAGACTCTAAAAGAGTATCTACTTCTCGTGTTTCAACAATCCTATTGAAATCATCATCCAATAGATTGTTTTGTATTGAATCGTTCAATATGATTCCTTAATATAAATTATTTACCTTTAACGATAAACTCTACTCTTTTTGACATCTCTATATTTTCGCTTCCATCTGTGTTTAACACTGGATTTGCGTATGCTCTACCGTATGGTTTGAACATGTTCATAATTGATCTATTTGAAGTTACCATATTGTCATCAATCTTTTTAACATACGATAATACTTTGCTTGCTCGTGCTTTTGAGACTTTTAGATTTGCCATAAAGTTAGCTGTTTCATCTTGGGCTGCAACATAATTTGACGAAGAGAATCCATCAACATTTACTTTTGCAATACTGTCTTTGTATGATTTTAATACATTTACATATCGAGGAATAAACGCATCCAGTGCTGCTTTATATTCATCACTCATTACAAGTTGACCTTTATCATTTAATGGCATACTAGAACTTGGTGCTGCAAGTCTCATCCCCATTGTGTCTTTATTGAACACTACTGAACCATCGGCAATATCACTTGCAAACTCACCCTCAAGTGCTTGGATCAAATCACCATATTGACTAGCGTAATCAACGGCTCGTGTTTCAACTTTCGTTGGCATTGCTTCTTGTACCATAGGTGCCTCTTCAACAACCGGTGCAGCTTCAACCACTGGAGCAGGTGCTTCAACCACTGGTGCTGGTGCAGGTGCTTCTTCAACTACATCTTGAAGATCTTCCAATTCATCTTGTTTTGGTGCTGCTTTTTTTACCATTGGAACTGCTGCAACACAGTTTTGTGCACTTTGTGCCAAGACTGAATCTTGAATACTTGAAGTCAATGAAAGCATAGTATAATAGGTATCTACCAGTACTACTTCTTCATCAATTAATTGTGTTCGCGCACTGTGTAAATCCGATTCGATATCCAATACATCAACAAAGGTTCGTGTTCCACCTTCAAATTGATCTTTATAGATACTTAAGATCTCCTCGTTGGTTGCAACGTATCCTCTTAACTCTTTGATTTTTTCTACAGTGTTATTGTATGTAGTGTATGCCGAACTGATCTCATCAACAATTAAATCTGTTTGAGAGTCAAGAATACTTTGTGATTCTTTTAAAAATGTAGTTTCTCTAGCTCGAGAGATTGTATCTTTACCACCATTAAATAAGTTGTATGTCAATACAATGCTAGCACTGTAAATATTTCTTTTATTGTTTTCGGCAATTAAGTCATCATCCCATGTTCCGCTAAGATTAAACTTTAATGTAGGTAAAAATTTCGATTGTTCTTGATTGATAATCGCTCTTTGTTCGTTGATCTTTGCCATTTGAGCTAAGACACCATGATTTTGCTCCAATGCAGTTTGAACCAAACTATCCAAATCACCGGGTAAAGTTGCACGATCTGCTTGTGGCATACACACATCACCCTGAACATCACTTCCAGTGATACGCTTAAAGCTGTTAACCGCAATTTGGTTGTTGTCAACCTCTTCAATGTAGTTTTTCTTAGCTAAATGCAATTTTGCTTGAACTTCATACATATCCAGAGCATTTCCACTTACTTCTTCATTTGCTTTTGCTGTTGAAAGGTACTCTTCATGAGTATCTAAATTGATTTTTGAAAGCTTCAATCGTTGATCATACTTAACTAAATCTAGATAAGATTTAACACCGGATAACATTACATCTTCAACTTTTGCTTTGTTATTTAGAGTATTTACTTGATCTCTAAATTTTGCTTCATCAATCTTCGCTGGAGTCAATCCACCATCGTAAAGAAGCTGCTCCAATCTTAACTGTGCATCATAACCATTTTGATCAATGGTTGTTTTTGGTATTGCCTTATTGTCCGGTTTATTTTCCGTACTTTTTGATTCACCAGTTACCTCTAAATCAATTGTTGGCAAATATCCACCTTTGGCTTCATCAATATACTGTTTAAACGCTTTATTGTTTTCAGATATTGCTTTAAGCTCTGGATTTTGTGCAAGTGTTCCGTTTACCGCATCTTGCAATGATGTTGCACTTAACATACAAGCTGAGGACAATAGCAATGCACTCACTATTTTCGACAAATTTACTCTTTTCATAATACTCTCCAATTAGTTTAAATAACTTTATTCTTAATCTTACTTCAAAATAACTTTATTCATTCTTAAAACGCAACAAAAATATTGTTACATTGTTGTTACATTTTACTTAACAAAGTCATAAGCTTTATAAATGCTATAATATGTTAAAAAAAGACAGGGTATATTGTGGAAACATCACTGAAAAATATTTTAAAAGTAACCAAAGTGTTGTACATAGATAAACAAGATAATGTCTCAAAACCTATTCAAAATACTCTCAATATTTTTTTCAAAAAAGTTTATTATGCCAACAGTATTACTCAGGCCATTGATATATACAATCACGATCACCCTGATCTAATCATCTCCGAAGTACATCTCAAAGGTGAATCATGCTTGCCAATACTGCACAATATCCGACAATACAGTCAAAACATACCCATCATCATCACATCTGAAAATAAAAATGAAGAGGTTCTTTTTGAAGCGATTCGTTTGCAATTAATCGATTTTCTTGTCAAACCAGTAAGCATCGATAAATTTATTTTTGTGTTAAATAAAGTCGCAAAATACATCTTGCATCACGGGCAGGTGATTGTTTATTTTGGTGATTATCATCGTTACAACTACATTGCAAAAACAGTCAAAATAGGCAAAAGTGTCATCTCTTTGACAAAAAATGAATCTCGACTTATAGAATTGCTTTTAGCCAATACTGGAAAAGTTATCTCTAAAAAAGAGATTGAATTGCACATTTGGGGGGAAGAGTTTATCACCGAATCCGCTTTTAAGTCTTTGTTCAAACGAATTCGAGATAAAATTGGGAAAGATACCATCAAAAACAGTTCTGGGCATGGGTACTATTTAAACTAACTAGGAAAATATTATGTATCAAGGCTACTACATCAACCTCAAGCACTCTGTCAAAAGAAATACCTTTATGCAAAACCATCTCAAAAAACTCAATCTTTTAAAAAAATACAAACGAAGCGAAGGGGTAAATGGCAAAGAGGTATACCACAACTACAAAACCAAACTCAACCCGGGTAGTTTAGGATGTTGGTTAAGTCATGAGCAAATATTGACTGCCAATGAAACAGCACAACAACATATTCATATCATTGAAGATGATACAATTTTATCACAACTGTTGCCCAATATCTTCAAATCCATTCCAACTAATTTGGAATGGGATATCATCTTTACAGATGTTTATTTTTCTATGTTAAACCCAAGCAACTTTTATAAAATCAATGAAAAATACAAACTCTATGAACAAAAAAAGCAAGTTTCACTACTCAATCTAAAAGGGATCCCTTTTAGTGGTACATCTTCATATTTTGTCAATAAAAACTCAATAAAAAAATTTAATCATCTAATGGGAAAAGATTACGATACCTCAGTTAAACACGATACAAAGATTAGCAACTTAGTGCAAGCAAAAAAACTCAAAGCCTATACTTTTATCCCTTTTTTATCGACAATTTCTACTCTAAGCGATGCATCTACTATTGATCAAAACTACAACACAAACCTCATGGCAATGGATCTGATACGAAAATCTTTTTATATTGGTTCAGACACACACAAAATATTACAAAAAGCACGAGAAATAGCAAAAAAAGAGGACGACAGTCCTTTGGTAGATATCTATACTACAGCTACAAATATCATTTTAAATAATTTAAACAACAAACGTCATGTGTCTAAAAAGAATTAGTCTTCAATGAACATCTACTCTTATGATGCCGCTCTAGAAGCAACCATTACTTCTATGCATCTAATATAAAAATCCAAATATCCAAAGAGGAATCACATTATTATATCCAGTTTCAATATCATCCCTTACAATAAACCCATCACTTATATCTTTTATCTGTTTATCGCCTTTTGAAGCTCCACCTACTTCAAATATATATTTATCGTCTATTATAAAATCTCCCGCATCATGATAGTGAATGCTGTGTATATGATTTAATACAGATACAAAGTAACTCTCTCTAACTGATCCTATATTTGGAGCAGAGCATAAAACATAAAACAGATTTGGATTATTTAAAAGCATTTTACTAGCTTTATTTAATTTTTTATGATTATTGGGAGCTTCGATTAGGTTTATAAGATCGCCTTGTTTCATGTATGTTAAATATTTTGAAAGAGTCGCCCATGATATATTTGTATCTTGGCTTAATTTTGATTTGCTTATCTCATAAGGCGTTGTGCTGCACAACATACTTAACACTCTTTTTAGTACATTTTGTTTTGAAGCATCTATATTAAATAGTGCACTTAAATCAGACTCTATGGTTACATTTATAACATCAAGCAATCTACTAGGATAGTCTGTAATAGATTCTTTAAAAAATGGATATGCACCATATTTAATATAAGCAGAATACTGCTCAAGTGGTTTTATCTGCTCTAGTATCTCAAAACTGATATCTTCATGATTTTGCATAATATCTTTAAGCGAATATGATTTTAGATTTATATTTTCTTTTAATGCTATAAACTCTCTTAAAGACATAGGAGCTAGATAGTGCATCGTTGCTCTTCTTGATAGATCAGCACTTTCATGATTTAATATTATGGCTGATGAACCTGTAAATACCACTTGTATATTTAAAAAATCATACATAGATTTTATATGTGCACTAAAATTAACTGATTTATGTATCTCATCGATTAGCAATAGTTTTCCACCATATTGTTCAAAAGAAGTTGCTAATTCAAATTGACACTCCCTTTATAGAAGCTTACTATAAAATAGCTTTAATAGCAAATAAAGATTTATATAAAAGCTATTTCATATAAATTTGTTTAAAATAGAGTATTATAATTTAACCATTAGAAATTATTAGCAAGCCAATTGACGGTTTCAATAATAATTAAATTATTTTCTTTTTTGATACCAACTCTATAATCTCCAAATCTAATTTTGAAATAATTTTTATAGCCTGTCATTTTTTCAACTTTCCCAATTTCACTTAAATGGTTATATGTTGGTAATTTATCGAATATAAATTCTTCAATTGTGTCGGCATAATCTATTGGTAATTTTGAAAGTTCTTTTAGGAACTTTTTCTTTATTACAATTTCCATTAAACATTAAGCTTTATTTTGTTTTAATGATTTATAATACTCTCTAGCATCTTGTAAAGATAGTGTTTCATTATCTTTATCTTCTTCCATTAATTTGTATAATGCAAAATTTTCCAATGTTTCTGTAATTTGATTATAAGTATCTATATCTAATTGCACGGCAATTTTATGATTTTCGTTGTCTACAATATAATTAGGATTGATACACATAATTTGCTCCAATAGTTTATTTATAAATCATTATATCAAAACTTAAGTGAACCTATTATTAATTAATTCCGAGTAATTCCGGTAATTCCGGGGACAGGATACTTAATTATTTTCATTTCTAACTTTAGGCCCTGGTTTTTTCTTACTATAATCTACTCCTGTTAATAATTTTAC
>JAYEFX010000241.1:0-6700 GCA_034658775.1 Campylobacterota bacterium | reverse complement strand
AATGATGAACGTAGAACAAATATACAAAGATTCTCAAGCTTTACTTGAGGGGCATTTTTTATTAAGCAGTGGTAACCATTCACAATATTATCTTCAAAGTGCAAAAGTACTTGAAGATCCAAAAACGGCTAAGCTTTTAGCCCAAGCATTGGCCAAACAGATCAAAGACAGCGGAATTGAGTTTGATGCAGTATGTTCTCCCGCACTTGGTGGACTCATCGCTGGTTTTGCTCTAGCAACTGCCTTAGATGTTCGATTTATTTTTGCGGAACGTGTTGATGGGCAGATGTCTATTCGACGTGGATTTGAAGTTAAAGAGGGTGAACGATACATCATGTGCGAAGATATCATCACCACAGCTGGATCAGCTCTTGAAGCAGCAAAGCAAATTGAAGTCAATGGTGGTGAAGTGGTCGCTTTTGCAGCACTGGCAAATCGTGGATTTTGTGCACGAGAAGGAAGTGACCTTCCAAGCAAAGACAACTGTAAGCTTCCCAAAGGGACCAAGTTTTTTGCATTGGATGATTTTACATTCGAGATGTATGCTCCAGAAGATTGCCCTTTATGTAAAGAGGGAAAAACAAAAGCGTATAAACCTGGAAGTCGTGGTAACTAAACACAATGGCAAGATGGCGCGATATAAAACAAAATAAAAAATCTTCTTCACCGCAAAAGAAAACTCAGCTCAAAGAAGAAGGGGTAATCTGCGCTCCTCCTCTTAGCCGGATGAAAGCCTATATTGTTGATTCTTTTATGGTTACCATGCCTGTTATGTATATCGTCATCTATCTGATTATTGGTGACTTAGTAACATTTTCTGAACAAAAACTTTATGGGTGGAGTATTATTTTAGGATTTCATTCCGCCATTATAATTTGGTTTTGGATTGCCAAAAAAGAATCCCCTGGGATGCGTGCATATGAATTAAAACTTATTCACAACAATCCCGAAAAACACATCAATCTTATGCAACTTATAGCTCGATACATTATCACGATCATAAGCTCCGTTACTTTCTTCTCACTGTTGCCATTTTTTAGAAAAGATAAAAAAGCATTTCAAGATCTATTGACCAACACCAGCATTATTAGTGTTGAAACCCCCTCCTAAACTGTGCTGTTTTTTAAACTTTCTGCATTTTATTTTTTCTATTTTGCAGCCGTTGGGGTTTATGTTATTTTTCTACCCAAAGTATTTCTTGATATTGGTTACACACCCGTACAAATTGGAGTTATTCTCGCCCTTGCACCATTAATGCGTTTTGCTACTCCTTTTTTATTTTTAAAGCATGTAAAACTAAATCAAACACTTTTTAAAGGCAGTTTACTGTTATCCGTACTTAGTGCCTCAATGTTTTACCTTAGTATTGAAAATTACTATTTACTTATTTTAAACAATGCTTTACTTGGCGTTTGTTTAAGCCTTATACTGCCCTACATGGAAGTGATTGCTTTAAAAGAATTAGGCAAAGACAGATACGGAAAATCACGCCTTTTTGGCTCTATTGGCTTTATGCTTATTAGTTTAGTTTTGGGACAGTATCTTAGTTCACCGTTTATTGCATTGCACTATTACCTCCTTACCGTATTGCTTACTGCCCTATTTTCATGGATGCTTTTAAAATATGACATTCCTCATCATGAGGAATCTGGAGTAGGAGATACTCAAAAGTTTTCCCTACTTCGATATTGGCCATTTTGGCTGAGTCTATTTTTGATGCAGATGAGTTTTGGTGGATTTTACAACTTTTTTACTATTTATGAATCGCAACAAGGTGTTTCCATAGAAATCATTAGTTATTTATGGTCGTTTGGTGTTGTGTGTGAAATCATCATGTTTTATTTTCAAGCCCCCTTGCTGAAAAATAATTTACTGCTTATGATTAAATTTTCAATTTTTATTACAGCTATTCGATGGTTTATGCTGTATATTTTTCCTGATAATCTACTCATCACCTATATATCTCAAGGGATTCATGCCTTTAGTTTTGGCTTGTATCACAGTGCTGTAATCATCTATTTATACTCTTTATACCGTGACAAAAAACTTGCTCAACAATTTATGTTGGGTATTGCTTATGGATTAGGTGGATTTGTGGGAGCCTTAATTGCAGGCTGGTTTTACGGGGAGTATCTATTTTTAATCTCTGGGTTTATTGCTTTACTTGCACTTTTTAGTTTGTTTATAAAAAGCAGTAAACAGCCAGCATAATCCTCATTTTATACCCTTATGTACTTAGGAAAATGCACCTTTATACAAAGGTATCTCTTTTAGTTTTAGAAACATCATTGCACTCATAACAGCATCATTTAGAGCATCATGCTTTCCAAGCCTAGGGATATCAAGATTTTCCATAATAGTATCAAACTTAAGATCAACAAACTCATGAGCAGAACTTTTTTTATAGCGTTTATAATACATGGATGAGAGTTCTATGGCTTCATTGGGCAAAGTGGTACCAATACGCTTTTTCAAATAGGTGTTTAAAATCTTAATATCAAAAGAGATGTAATATCCCACAATAGGTAAATTTCCAATAAAAGGTAATAACTGCTCCAATGCCTCATCAATACTTACCCCATTGTGAATATCAATGGGACGGATATGATGAATTTTTATACTTTGCTCACTAATATCACATAGAGGCTTAATGAATATTTCAAATGATTGACTTGTGAGTATTTGATTGTTTTTGATCTTAACTGCTCCAATAGAAAGTATCTCATCTTTTTTTGGATTTAATCCTGTTGTTTCTGTATCCAATACAATGTATTCATTGGGCATGCTGTGCTCATCAAAAAGATACGAATAAGAGGGGTCTTTAAGTAAAGATTGTTGTAATTTTCTTTTTAATTTGCTAAACATCTACATCACACTACTAAGTCTAAAATGATGGGTGATAAATTTTTTAAAATTATTTACAATTTGAAAACTGTCTTTTAGCATATCACGCTGTATTTTTCCAAGGTTGTTAAGATTAATGATGTTATCAATTTTTTTTCCTTCATTTATCTCCAGCATCTGCCCTTGCAGTTTTAAACGCAACAGCAAACCAAAAGCTTCAATAAGTTCTGAGGCCATCTCTCTTTGAATTACATTAAGTTGGTTTAATTTTTTAATTCGTGCAATGGTGGAGTTTTCATCAAGCTTATGCTCCAAGGACAAACTTCTCACCCCCTGAACAATAGCAAAAATAGCCCCTTTTTTTAAATCCACCTCATCATTCTTTGCAATAATATTGGAAAAGATCCCAATAGGTGTATCAAAGGTCAACGTTGCTTTGGCAAAGTATGCCATAAATACATCTTTATTATCTATTTTGGCAAACAGTTTATTTTTTAATGCTACGATTAATGATTCATCCCCTGCAACAACCTTCGCATCAAAGAAGATTGCTAAATTCATGTAATCTTCCATAGAAGACCCCTCAATCCAACTGTTGATTTGTTGTTCAAATTGAGTGTACGATTTACACCAAAAAGGGTTACTCACCATAATATTTCCATCACATGGTGGGAAACCAAATTCAATGAGATGAGAAATAAACTCTTTCATGTATACTCGGTATTGTTCAACATCAACACCATCTTTTACAATAAGGGCATTATCTTGATCTGTTTTTAGAATTTGTTCATCTCGTCCTTCACTTCCCATAACTACAAGAGTACATTGTTTCCGTAACTCTTGAGGAACGACAAGCTCAAACAATTTTTCATACACCTTGGCATTCAGTTGCCCTACCATTTTTGCAATGTACGTCGTTCGAACACTTTTGTTATACAAGGATTTAACTGTCTTCGTGATATCCGCACTGGCATTTTGCAAATCTTGTGGCGTTTGTGCTTTTTGAATTTGCACAGCAATGAGATGCACGTGATTAGCAAAATAACTTAATACATCAATTTGATTTATATTACCAATAAGTTTTCCCTCTTTTAGCACCCCTACACGCTTTATTGTGTGTTGTGTCAATAGCAATAATACCTGAAATAAAAAATCTTCACTGTTTACACAAATATACGGGAAGGTTGCTATATCTTTAACGGGATCATTTAAAGATTTACCCTTAAGCAAAACATCTTTTTTTAGTATGGAATCGGTTATAATCCCATATTCTGTATCCTGCTGGACAATAATTGAAGAGGTTTTATACTCAATAGATTTTTGTATCGCTTCACCAATACTGCACTGTGGGCTTACTATGCATGCTTTGTTTAGATAAAGTTCACTTACTCGTGCGACCATAAAACCAGACATATCATTTGCATACTCTTTTTTCTTGAGCGTTTGCAATCGCGAAGAGAGATTTCTTAAATAGAACTTTTTAAACCTTTCATTCTGCTCAAGAAGATGCAAAAATGTTTTTTTATCCAATTCATAGCAGATTAGATCTTCACTGACTTTAAATGTACTGTTTGTTTTTCCATACATCAAAGAATCAGCATCAAAACTGTCTTGGGGGTGGTACACCGCAGTTAATTCATCATCATTGTATTCATTTACTTCCCCTTTAATGATGATAAAAAAATGGTCTGCAATATGAGAAGAAGAGATAAGCACTGTATCTTTAGGATAGTACCCTATGTTCATTGCTTTTTGGCATTGTGTGATTTGTTCACTGTTAAGTTCTTCAAAAGGATGGATAGATTGTATAAAGTCTTGTTGATCGTGTAAGCTCATAAATTTACCTTGAAATAGTATATTCTTAATTATATCCTATTTCAATAGCAAAAACTTAGCATTACTGCAATGCTATGTATAAATCTTTATCCTCGTCGATATTTCTTTGACAATTAAGACTTAATTGCAAAATAAGGACAAGTGTTTAGTATGTATATTTTGTTACTTATTGTACAGCACCACCGTTTGCAATGGTACTGTACACAACAAGACTAGTGTCCTGTTGCGTCTCCTGCTCCACTTGGGATTCGGATATTTTCTACAATATCTTGAATCTCTTGTGGTGGTGGAGGTGTTGCTCTTGAAACGAAATACGCTACAACAAAGTGCAGTAACATACCTAATGTTCCAATACCCGTTGGTGCAATACCAAATAAGTAATCTTCTTTTGCACCACCTAAGAATACAAAATAGATAATGTACACAAATGTAAAGGTCAGTCCAACTGCCATACCTGCAATTGCACCCTCTTTATTCATTCGCTTATCAAATACACCTAAAATAATCACTGGGAAAAATGATGCTGCTGCTAGTCCAAATGCAAATGCAACAACTTGTGCCACAAATCCTGGAGGGTTAATTCCCAAATAACCAGCAACTAAAATTGCAATCACAGCTGCTCCACGAGCAAGTCTTAATTCAGACTTTTCACTTAAAGTTGATTTTCCAGTTTTTTTATCTTTATAGATCACTCGACCAAATAAGTCATGTGAAATTGATGAAGAGATAACCAGTAAAAGTCCTGCAGCTGTTGAAAGTGCAGCGGCAAGTCCCCCAGCGGCCATCAATGCAATTACCCAATTTGGTAAATGCGCAATCTCTGGATTTGCAAGAACCATAATATCTCGATCCACATAGATCTCATTGGCAATACCATTGTTCTTTTTCAGTTCAGCCTCTGTAGGCATCCCTTTAGCATTGGTAGTTAGACGCTCACCATTTGATCCTCGCTTATCACCATCAAATGCGGGTTTACCTTTTGCTCCATCAAATGCAGTTCCAGCAGCGTATTGAATCTTACCATCACCGTTTCGGTCATTCCAAGCTAACAATCCACCATTTTCCCATGTTTTAAACCATGCACCATCGTTGATCGTTCCATCAGCTCGCTCCAATGTTCCACCAACAAATTTGGTGTATTCAACATTTTGAACGTTGTTGATCAAGTTCACTCGTGAAAATGCAGCAACTGAAGAGATTGTTGTATACATAATAGCAATAAATACCAATGCCCAACCAGCAGATATTCTCGCATCTTTTACTTTTGGTACCGTAAAGAATCGTACAATAACATGTGGCAATCCAGCAGTTCCGGCCATAAGAACAACCGTTAACATAAACATATTAAATACTGATCCTGGATCGGTATAGTTGTTAAACCCTAAGTCATTGACCGCTTGATCCAACGCATGCATCAAATAGGTACCTTCTGGAATGGAGCGAACCCCATCGTTAAACTCAAAAGCTGTTTGCGAGAACAATCCTGCTTGTGGTAAAAAGGTATCCGTTACTTGAAGTGAAAGGAAAATTGCAGGTACTGTAAATGCAAAAATCATTACACAATATTGTGCAACTTGTGTATAGGTAATACCTTTCATTCCACCAAGAACAGAGTAGATAAATACAATTCCCATTCCTAACATAACACCAGTATTTACATCAACTTGTAAAAAACGTGAAAATACAATTCCCACCCCTCTCATTTGTCCTGCAACATAGGTAAATGAAATAAATATAACCGCAACAACCGCAACCGTTCGTGCAACATCTGAATAATATCGATCACCGACAAAATCTGGGACTGTAAACTTACCAAATTTTCTCAGATATGGCGCTAAAAGCATCGCTAGAAGAACGTATCCACCCGTCCAACCCATAAGATAAGCTCCACCATCAGAACCTTTAAATGCAATAATACCTGCTAATGAGATAAATGACGCTGCACTCATCCAATCCGCTGCTGTTGCCATACCATTTGCTACAGGAGGAACTCCACCACCTGCTACATAAAACTCTTTTG
>JAYEFX010000240.1:0-25853 GCA_034658775.1 Campylobacterota bacterium | reverse complement strand
CAAAAAGATGAAACCATTGAAGCAATGTTTGCACTGATTGAAGAAGCTATCACAGCAACACGACGAGCCAAAGTGATCATCGATATGGGGAACTCAAAAATAGCTAAAGCCTACATTAAAATAGACAAAACTATTGATACAGCTGTAGCAAAACCATTTATCCAAAAATTAGCCAAAGTTGAAAACATTGAATTTGTAGATGCTAAAGTTGAAAACTCAATCACGGATGTATCGGATAACTTAGAGGTGTACCTGCCAACAAGTGAGATTGATATGACCCCTATTATCAATAAACTGACTAAACAAAAAGAGAAGCTAGAAAAAGAGATTGCAAAAGTTTCAGGCATGTTAAACAATGAACGGTTTGTAGCCAATGCTCCTGCAAATGTAATTGAAGAAAACAAAAAAGGGCTAGATGCAGCCAATGAAAAACTGGCAAAAGTACAAAAAGAGTTGCAAAGTTTAAGCTAGAAATTTTCTAGCTTGGCATTCTAATCGTAAAAATATTCCAATCCTCTTGGTGCTTATATTCCAAATCGAATTGATGTAAGTTTAAAATCTCTTGACTAAGATACAAGCCCAAACCAAATCCTTTTGAATTTTTCTTTTCTTGTAAAAAAGGTTGAGTATAATACTTCAAAGAGTTTTTCAGTGGATCACCCATAGATTTTACACTTAGAGTATTTTGAGTACAAGATACTCGAATTGGCAATGCATTTGAGTATTTTAAAGCATTGTCAATTAAGTTTTTAATCACAATTACAAACAACTCTTGATTGACTATAAAATCCAAAGAACAATGATCAATCTGCACATTAAAATCATCAATAAAAAGTTGTTTTTTTACCTCGTTTAGCATAAATATACAACTTACTTTTTCTTTTACAATAGACTGATTCATCATCGATATTTTTTCAATATTTGCCAAAGTGCTGATCAATTCATTCATATTTTCAAATAATGCCATTAACAACTGCTTGTCTTTTTGTCCATTCGTTTCAATCATTTCACTTAAAATCATACCTTTTGTAATAGGTGTTTTAAGCTCATGCATCATATTGTGCATAAAAATATTACGGGAGTGAATCAATTGATTGATGTTTTGACCTGCCGTATTAAAGCTTTGAGCTATTTGCCCAACTTCATCGTGGGAATCAACCAACACTTGCACACTCAAATCTCCATGACTGAACTCTTGTATTCTATCGTTCAAGTTTTTTAAAGGTCGTAATTTTCGTACTAAAAGCCAATACATCATAAGAAGTATGCACCCAATCAATATCAACAAGCCTAAGAAAATTGTTGCACTGTACGTACGCTTTTGAATATCTTTTAGCATTACATTAAAGTGTGCCTGTTGTACATAAATATAATGTTGAGAATACAAAGAAAAAATACGTATACGAGTATCTTGATATTCATTTTGAAATATTGTTTGAGCATCGTTTAAGACTTTTAGTTTTACTGCATTATCCTTTACCCGTAGTACCTCAAATTTATCGTACAATTGATCCCATTGCTTGGCACTGTTCAAATACTCAAAACCACTTAGAAAACCATTAGCAATCAACTCATAGCGTTGTTGCTGTTCAAATTCGTATTTGTATTTATCGATTTTTATAAACCACGAAAATAAAAGTAAAAGTAAAATAAAAACAACAATAAATCCAATACGAAGAAAAGAAAGTATAGAGATATTTTTCATGAGATCAAAATATACCCTATGGAACGTACAGACTTTATATATTTTGTGCTGTCATCAAATGCTTTAATCTTTTGTCGTATGCGTGATATCATTACATCAATATTTTTTAGTGTACTGTCATCATCAATGTGATTGCTTGTATAGATCATCTCTTCTCGAGACACTACTGTATTGATTTTTTGTATCAATAAAGCTAAGATATCAAATTCAGCAAGCGTTAATTCTAAGATCCGATTCATAAAAAAAATCTGTCCTTTTCTTTTATCATGAATAAATATTTCAGGACTTTGAACATCTTTTTGCACCGTTGCACTGCGTCGTAAAATTGACTTTATACGCGCTTCGAGTTCACGTGGATTGTACGGTTTTGGGAGATAATCATCTGCTCCTCGCTCTAGGCCTATAACCTTGTCTAAAATATCATCACGAGCAGAAGAGATGATTACAGGGATAGAAGAGCGTTGACGAATCTTATTGAGCAATTCCAAACCATCCATGTCCGGTAACGTCAAATCCAAAATAAGCAATTCATACGAACCTGTTTCCAATGTAGACAAACCCAATAATGCACTGTCTGCATTGGATATTTTTATATCGTATGAAAATAAATATCGTGTGATAATTTCAGCCAGTTCATTGTCATCTTCAATCATCAACACATTTATCATATTTTTTTCCTATTGAATTACCGACACTAAAATTCGGCCGTATCGATTTACATAGATACGTTTAGCTTGTTTTTTATATTTTTTTAATGCCTTGGAAATCATCTGTAAATTTTCTATTTCCATGTTTTCTATTTGTATTATAATATCCCCTGCTTGAAAACCAACTTTCTCAGCTTTGCTTCCTGCTTCAACATCCGTGATTAATACCCCTTTGATTCCACTTTGAATTCTATATTTACTGGAATTTTGTGCCGTAATATCACTTACAAATAAGCCTTTTAAGATATTGGAGTTATTATTCAGTGTTGCTAAAGCATCACGAGATCCCAAAACAATATCTATAGAAATATTTTTTTTATTTCGTTCAATGGAAAAAGATATTTTATCATTTGGCTTAAATGATCCAATTCTTCGCTGAAGCTCATTGGCATTGTTGATTTTTTGTCCATTAATAGCATAAATCAAATCTCCTCGTTTAATCCCGTTTTTAAATGCTGGCGTATCTTTTGCTACATCTAAGATTAACGCTCCTTTTTTATGTGTGTAAACAGATTTAAGTTCTTTACTGATATCTTCAATGGATACACCTAAGTATCCACGAGTTACTTTTCCATCTTCAACCAAAGTTTTGACAATATTTTTTACCATGGCTACAGGTATGGCAAATCCCACTCCATTGTTGCCTCCACTTCGTGTCATAATAGCACTGTTGATTCCAATTAACGCACCTCGTGAATCAATCAATGCCCCACCAGAGTTTCCAGGATTTATGGAAGCATCCGTTTGAATAAAGTTTTCATAACGGTTGATGCCTACTTTATTTTTATTCAGTGCGGACACTATCCCTTGCGTAACCGTCTGCCCAATTCCAAAAGGATTTCCAATAGCAAAAACAAGATCTCCTACTAAAAGGGATTTTGATGCCCCAATAGGAATGGCTTTTAAATTTTTTGCTTCAATTTTAATCACAGCTAAATCACTGTCTTTATCCGTTCCAATCATTTTTGCTGTATATTCTTTTTCTTCTTTTCCAATTGTTACGACTATCTCATCCGCATTTTCAACAACATGCGCATTGGTGACAATGTACCCATTCTTTGATAATACAACTCCCGAACCCAATGATTTTTGAAGACGCTCTTTTGGAATGACATTACCAAAACCATTACCAAAAAACTGTCTAAAAAAGGGATCGTTAAACATCTGTTCCACCCCTTTATTTCGATTGCTAATTATTTTTTTTGTGGAGATATTTACCACTGAATGTACAGCATGCTTAATACTACTATTAAAAGAATACACTTCACTTAAAGAGTTGGGTGAAATTCTATTTGGATTTTGTTTAACTTCATTAAGATTGATAGAATTGGCTAGCAAACTTCCTGAAATGAGGGTTGATATTAATATTGATTGTTTTAACATATTTGACTCCTGTATGTATTTAGTAAAAGTATAAAGTAAAAAAATTAATACGAAGCGGTAAAGAGTTAATGAAAAATTAACACCTTCTTAAACCAACAAAATTTTTATTTAATTTTGTTGGCAAAACTGTATAAAACAGGTAAATAGATAAGATTTAGTACGGTTCCCCACAACAACCCAAACCCTAATGCAATAGCAATAGGTTGAAAGATTACTGCTTGACCTGCTGGAAAAAAGATCAAGGTACTCATCCCTATAAGCGTCGTAATTGTTGTTAGTACAATCGGACGAAATCGTTTGGTTGCCCAGTAGAAAACATCTTCTAAACTTTTTGCACGTTTTAAATACGTCAACATAATAATACCATCATTGATCACAACCCCCGCTAATCCTAAAGCTCCAATCATACTAGGCATGGACAAGTTAAGACCCATAAACTTATGTCCTAACAATACGCCAAGAATAGAAAAAGGGATCACACTCATCAAAATAAATGTTTCTCTAAAAGAGTTAAACAGATACAACATTGAAAGCATGATCAATACGATGGCTAAAGATGACGCCATAATCATATCATTTTTAAGGTCTTCGTTTTTTTGTGCTTCCCCTTTAAAAGACATCTGAACCCCATTTTTCTTGATAATTTCAAGCGTTGGTTTTAAGCGTTCAAGTGCTTCTGAAGCGGTCATGAATGCTGGGTTCACATTTGCATAAAAATAAAATTGTGTTTGACCATTGTCTTTGATGAGTTGTTCTAAAGACTTGGTCACAATCAGATCACACACTTCATTTAATCGTACAAAAGTTCCATCTTTTAAAGGTATAATACTGTTTTTAAAATTCTCAAAGTCATCTTTATTGACACTTTTTATTTTGATATCAAGCATATTGGTTGCATCAAACGACACTGCAGTTTTCTTTAAAAGATACAAATTAGACAGATACGATCCAATAGTAAACTCATCCAGTCCTAACTTTTCTCCATAATTGTTTACTTTTATCTTAATCTCATCAATCCCAAACTTAACCGAATTTCCAACATTTTTGATCCCCTTAACATCTTTAAGTTCGTTCGTTAATAACTCAATCGATTCAACAATTTTTAGGGTACTTTCGCTGATGAGTGCTATTTTTACATCGGCTTTAATCGGTCCTACTTTTTTTTCTAAAACAACCAATTCTTGCAAATTAAATTTTTTCTCATAATCATTTTTAATTAAAAACTCTTTGAGTTGTTTGGCAATTTTATCCGATTTTGCTGTTCGTGTTCGACTCGTATCATCATAATAAAAGCTCAATGCAGGCGTTACGTATTTATCAAACCAATTGCTTGCTTTTTCATCTTGAAGCTCTACGGTCATGTACATTACATAAGGGAAGTTTTCGCTGTTACTTCCCGTATCTCGTCTAAATCCTGCAACAGAATCGATACTGCGTATAAAAAAATCATCCTGTTTTTTCATAAGATCAGCTTCTATTTTACGAACCATCTTAAATGAATCTTCCAAGGTTGTATTTTCATTGGCTTTCATGGATATCTTTACATCACTAGCATCAAATTTAGGAAACATCTGAAATCGTGATTCTTTAATCTGCATCACGGTAACCATAGGTACCATAACAATAAATAACAGTAAAAAAGTTTTTTTCCAACGCATAAAAAAGTGGATAATACCACTGTAAATCTTATTTGCTAGGCCCCATGAAGTCACTTTAGCCCCAACTTTTAATGTATGCGCTGCATGGATTGGTAAAAAGATAAATGATTCTATTAATGATGCTACAATTAAAGCCGATAAAGCAATAGGGATAAGCTTCATCACCTCCCCCATCGTTCCACTTATCATCAATGCCGGTAAAAAGGCAAATAAAGTAGTGATTGAAGCAATCGTCACAGGCTTGACCATCTCACTAGCCCCTTTAATGGCTGCTTCTTTAGGAGGTATCCCCTCCTCAATATGTTGCTGTATATTCTCACTTACAACAATAGCATCATCTACTACAATACCAATAGCAATCAATACTCCAATTAGTGAGATCAAATTGATGCTGTATCCAAACAGATATAAATATATTGCTGCAATCACAAATGATGTGGGGATACCAATAGCAATAACAAACGACATTCGAATATTGATCAACAGTGTAACCAATAAGGTAATCAAAATAATTCCAAATAAAATATTTGATGCCACAATATTCAATCGATCCATAATTCGCTTAGAGTTATCATCACTAATAGATATATTAATGTGCTGTGTTTTAACATTAAGTGGATCCGTAATCTTTTTGATATCTTTGGCTATTTGTATGGCATTACCCGTTGAAAGTTGAGAAACACTCAAAGATAAAGCGGATTTACCATTAAATGAATACATCGTTGATGAGTCTTCGTATTTCTTTGAAATATGCGCTATATCACGCACATGCAGTGTTGTATTTGCAAGCTTTAGTGTTGTGTTGGCAAAATCTTGTGCCGTTTTTGCTCCGTTATACGTTGAAAGATAATAGTGCTTTTGGCTGCCTTCAATTTTTCCAACAGGAAAAATATACGATAAAGTAGACAAGGCAGAAAATATTTCACTTTTATTTAAACCCAACGCTTCTATTTTTTTATCATCAAGCAAAACTTCATAATAACGATCAGAATCTCCGTAAATCTCCACATCATTAACACCATTAACAGACAATATTTGTGTTTTAAGTTTATCCGCAAAAGGTTTCATCTCATCAATGGAAAATTTTTCCGACGTCAATGAGATATCAATAAGTGCTTTAGTACTTTCAAGTACACTTACACTAGGTTCATCCATATCTGAAGGAAGATTCGCTTTGGTTATAGCCACGGCATCTTTTATTTTATTCGCAACATCAAAACGATTTGTCCCTTTTTGCAACTCTAAAACAATGGAAAAGCGACCTGGACTGATGATGGTTGACATTGTATCCACACCCTCAACCGCTTTAACTTTATCTTCAATATCAATAACGGCCATTTTATTTAAAATATCAACACTTGCCCCCGTATAGGATCCCTTTACCGTAACCATATCCATGTCAAAAGTAGGAAATATCTCTTTTGGCATCTTATTGTACGAATATATACCAATAGCAAACACTAAAAAAAACAAGGTATAATTCATCCTTGAGTTTTCTACAAAAAATCGTAATACTCGTTCAAACATGTTACTATTTCCTATCTACTTGTACCATATAGCCCAAGCTCTTTAATAATTTTTACATCGCTGTCTTCTTTAACATTTTCAGCAAATACTTTTATATTTAGTAAAACTGCCAAATCCTGCATGGATTCAATAAATCCGTATTTTGTGTTATCTTTACTAACACCCATGGTATAATCTCGTGCTAATCGTATGTAATCAAGATTAAATTCATTGATGGTATTCAATGGTATAAATTTAGTTTCAAATCGTTTAATTATAATTTTTGATTCAACATTGTGAATCATCTCAATAAACATTTTAAACTGTTCCACATTTTTTGCAACACCATAAGAGGTCACTGAAAATACCAATTGTGGAGCAATTGTATGGTGCAACCTAATTTCATGCGCCAACCAATGTCTAAATTCAATATTGGCAATTGATTCAAGTGATAAGTTAATTGAGATATCATGCGTTATTTTACTGGTCAAAATATGATTGATCACCTTTTTAACAACCGCTTTATCAAAATCAATTATTTTGTCATATTTTTCAGCAATCGAGATAAAGGTTCCAATTGGTATATTATTACCTTGTTTATCTTGTGCTTGTGTAAATGCTTCTTGCATCACAAGTTTATTTTGAGCATCTAACGTGCATGCATCACTAACATAATCAACATTAAAATTTTTATGCTCGATAATATCAAAAACCAACTCTTTCCATTGTTGCATATCTTTGGCTGCATCTTCATCATCACGTATGCATGCTTCATTTGGTCCAACTTGCTTAGCGGTTTCAAAAGCTTCATTAGCTCGTTCTAATATACCTTGCGTTGTTCCATACGGATTAAACACCGAAGCTCCTATATGCGCAACATTTGATTTATGTACTTTTTCCCCAAACAGATCCAGATCATTTTGCAATTTTTTAATAATTGTTGATACTTGCTCATGATTGCAATTTTTTACAATTAAGGCAAACTCTGATCCAAAAAACCTGTACGCCATTGCACTCTTATCGCATCCATTTAATATTTTTGAAAAATCTTTTAAAAAATTATCAACCGTATTGCTATCGTTTTCTTTGGCAAAATTCTGTAAATTATCTACTTTGACACTTAAAATATACCCTGTTTCTTTACCGATAAACATATTTTTCATGTCGGTCTCAAATGTTTGCTTGATGCTCAAACCTGTTAATTCATCCGTTGAGAGTTTTTCCGACATTTTTTCAAGATTGATATTAAGTTTTTGAATCATCCCTTCTATTTTCCCCGACATATCGTTCATTGCAAGAGATACACTGCGTAACTCTTTTGTCCAAGGAAGTTTTTTAATGGTTTCAAAATGCCCATTTGAGATTTTATGCGCAAGCTTCTCTATATCGCGAAGAGGTTTTAAAATAAATTGCAAAAATACAATGGTAAAAACAATGGAAATCAAAAAGGCAATCAGAGCATACAATATTGCACCTTTAGCTTGTTCATACAGTTTTTCATACGCAACACCAGGGTTTGCACTCACATACAAGGTAGCTGTAGTCTTCCAACCATCACTGATTTCACTTTGTGTTTCATCTAAGTCAATAGGAATCATGTTAATAAACCATTGAGGCACCGTATCAAATTTCACTTCTCGAGTATCTTGTGCTAAAACTCTTGTGTAGATAAATTCAACATTAGATTGGACCGTTTGCCCCTCTTTGCTTGCAGTAAAATTGATACTAATAGGATCGTTTTCTTTTAAATTTGGGCTTGCAGCCAATAAATACACCGTATCCACTATCTCCTCTTGCTCTCCAAAAGCATCTTGTGTTTCATTTTCCAAAGTAGAGAGTTCATTGGCTAAATTTAGATCTTCTGCAGAACTGGACAATTCACCGTATTTGGCATCAATATGTACATTTGTAATTTTCCAATACAAATCATCTGTATCTTTAGATTTTTCCATCAATTGCACATCTGAAAATGTAAATCCTATATCTTCAAGCCGAATCTCTTTGTAAAAGCCTCTATTTGAAACTGCTTTGATCGTAGAATCAATCTCTGAATCATTTTTATTTTTCATTAAACCTTGCAAAGTCAAACCCAAAGATGTTGCAGTATCTTGTGCCTTAGTTACTGATTCGGATACTAAATACTCTTTGGTATTTTGAACACTAATGATAAAATTACCCATAAATATCATAAAAAATATGATTGTTATAAGTATGTAGAGTTGTTTTGATAGTGACATTGTTTCCCCTTTAAATTCGACTCAATAGAGATTTCCAATTTCTTAAATTGTTTTTCCCAACTCTTTGAATCGTTTTTCCTTTATTTTTTGCTTGCCAAAGTCCTGCGGCATTGAAACTGTATATTGGTTTTAAATCTTTTCTCTTTGTTGCTAGTTTCATCTTTTTATTTACATTATCAAGTACAATTGGCGTAGAATTTGGTTTGTGATAATAATTCAATACCATATGCGCTTCTTCGTATCTGGTACCTCTGCGCAATAATTTTACGTAGGTAATTTTAAGCTTTTTATCAGGTATTCCCAATTTTCGAAGTGCAAAGTATTTCGCAATAGCATAATCTTCACAATCCCCAGCACCCGTACCTAAGAACTCAAACGGAGATGCCCAATAATCATTTTTTCGCCAATGTCGCTTGTCACTTAGATACTTGATTCGATTAAAAAAGTCATTTACGGCTTTGAGCTTATTAAGTACTTTTTGACCTTTTGCTTTTTGCAACATTTGATCCCATAGAATTGTACGTTGCTTAGCTTTTTTACCGTATTTTTTTTCAATAGCATTCAGAGCTGATGTCGAGATGTTGTACGTACTGATTGCTTGAAGGGTGATGATAAATGACAACATGACAACAATAAATACACGCACACTTATCCCCTTTAAATAAAATTATTTACTTAGATTGTAGCTAATTTTCCTTTGATAGTATCTTCATCGATTACGTCACCATCATATTTAACAATCACTATATTTTCAGTATCGTTAATGTACCACTCATCAATACTGTTTTCATCATCAAGAACTTCAAGTGTTTCTCGATTGTACGTATCCAAACTTAAATACGCTAATCTCTTTTTAGATGGGTTTGGCATGCTTGCAATCAATCCAATCCATAAAAGACTAATCACCACAATAACCAAGGCGATTGATTCTAAAGGAACGCTATCAAAATAGATCCCCCCAATCAGTCCACCTAAGAATGTTCCCAAGTAACCAAAGGCATTAAATATTCCAAGAACCATCCCTCGCTGATGCACTTTTGCAAACTTAGAAGCCAATGATTGCATAATTGGTTCATGCATGTTAAATCCAATAAAAAACAGTACAACACCTACTATAAACATTGTATCACTACCACCATTGTTACCAATAATATAGTACGACAGTGCAAAAAATACAATTCCTGCCATTAAAACTTCTTTAAATTTTCCTCTCTTTTCAGCAAAAACTGCAGCAGGTCCCATAGCTAATACACCAAATACCATTGCGGGAAGATACACTTTCCATAACTCTTTAAGCTCCCAACCAAACTCTTTGAGTAAAATCATTGGAATGATCATAAATGCAAATGTCATTAGCCCTTTTTGTAAAAAGTTTGTGATGTTCATGCGTACTAAATTTGGATTTAAAAGTATCTCTGCCATTTTTGTTTTTTCATGATAGGTATGTGTAATTTTTGGAGGATTTGGAACTTTTGTTACTAAAATAACAATAGATGCCATAGCAATAAAACCTGTGATCCAAAACAATATTTCAATTCCAAAACTCGCACCCAATAATGGTCCAGCAATCATTGCCAATGCAAATGAAGCAGCAATACTACCACCCATAATCGCCATCGCTTTTGAACGCTGTTCCTCTTTTACCACATCAGAGATCATCGCCGATACAACTGCACCAATAGCTCCTGCACCTTGCAATAAACGTCCTAGTAAAAGTGTCAAAATATCCGTTGACACTGCACATATCACTGATCCAATAGCAAATAATAGTAAGCCAAGAATAATGGTGCCTTTTCGTCCAAGCTTATCGCTCATGATTCCAAAAGGAACTTGAAATATCATTTGAGTCAATGCATATCCACCAATAACAACACCAACCAATACTGTCGTTGAGCCTTCTAAGCCCATGGCATACACGGACATTACGGGTAATACTAAAAATAAACCAAAAAATCTAAGCGCAATAATTGAACTTAGAGGCATTACTGTTTTAAACATCGTTAATCCTATTTATGTTAATATATCGCGATTATAGTGTAAATAGATTAAATACTCATTAAGGAAAACTGTTTATGAAAATTATTTTAGCTTCAGGAAATAAAGGGAAAATTAAAGAGTTTCATGAACTTTTACCCAATGCTACGGTTACACCGTACAAAGAGATTTTAGGTGATTTTGAGATTGATGAAACGGGTTTAACTTTTCAAGAAAATGCCATCATCAAAGCACAAGAAATTTATACGAAACTCAATGATCCTGAAGCTGTAGTAATATCCGATGACAGTGGAATAAGTGTACCTGCACTCAATGGCGAACCAGGTATTTACTCTGCACGATATGCAGGCATTGGAGTCAGTGATAAAGACAATTTATATAAACTTATTGACAATCTAAAAAAGAACAACATCACAAAAACTGCTGCATTTTACACTGCATGCATTGCTATTGTGTATAAAAATACAAGCTATACGGTTCATGGTTGGATGCACGGTGATGTTATTGATACAACAAAAGGGGAAGGTGGATTTGGATACGACCCTATGTTTATACCCACAGGATATACTCAAACGTTAGGGGAGTTATCTTCTGCGGTGAAAAAAGAGTTTTCCCACCGAACCAAAGCGTTAAACTTGGCATTGAAGATTTTAAAGTATTGTGACTGATATTTAAATATTCAAATTACGAAAGAAGCTTAAATGCCTCTTCGAGATCAAGTGACCCTTCATAAAATGCTTTACCTACAATTACACCAGAAATATTTCCATTAGCAAGACAGTTTTTAATATCTTCAATATCTTTTACACCACCAGATGCAATGGTATCTACTTTTGAAGCATTGGCAATCTCGTGGGTAAACTCTACATTTACACCACACAGCATACCATCTTTTGATATATCGGTGCAAATAATTGCATCCACTCCAGCATTTGCAAACTCTTGGGCTAAAGTAGTTGCTTTCATGTTGGATACTTCGGCCCAACCCTCTACTGCAACCATTCCATTCATCGCATCAATTCCTACTGCAATAGGATAACGCGCAGCCATATCTTTTACAAATTGAGGATCTTTAACCGCAATAGATCCTAAAATTAATCGATCAACACCCAGTTCAAGATACATCTTAATCGTTTCTTCATCTCTGATTCCACCGCCCAATTCTATTTTAAGATTGCAATTTTCTCTAATTTTTCGAATCTGTTCAAGATTTGCTGGCTCACCTGCAAATGCACCATTAAGATCCACAATATGAAGCCATTTTGAACCAAGTTCTTCAAATCGTTTTGCAACTTGCCAAGGCTCATCGCTATAAATCTTTGCACTTTCCATCAAACCTTTGCTTAAGCGTACTGCTTTTCCATCTTTTAAATCAATCGCAGGTAATATATCCATAAGAGTTGTCCTTTTAAAGTTCTATAAAATTTTTAAGTATTTGTATCCCATTATCATGGGACTTTTCAGGGTGGGGTTGAAAACCATAAATATTGTCTTTGTTCACTGCACTTGCAAACTCATATCCATATGTTGTTTTACCAATAATATTTTGTTCAGAAGTTACAGCATGATACGAATGTACAAAATACAAATAAGGATCTTTTAGTCCTTTAAATAAAGCATGTTCTTTATTTACAATGGTGTTCCATCCCATGTGCGGTATTTTAAAATCCTCATGCATTTTACTTTTATCAAATTTCACCACTTCCCCATCTATAAGCCCAAGACCATCGGTGTGTCCAAACTCTTGCGATGATTCAAAAAGCAGTTGCATCCCAAGACAAATACCAATCATAGGTTTACCACTTTGTGCGTATTCATGAATAGCATCGTACATACCTGTAGTATGCAGATGCTCCATAGCATCTCCAAATGCACCAACACCTGGAAGAATCACACGATCAAAATCTTTTAACTTTTCAGGGTCACTGACAACTTGTGCATGCGTATCCAATAGTGAACAAGCATTGTACACCGAAGCCAAGTTTCCCATATTATAATCAATAATTGCTATCACTTACTATTTTACCTTTTTAATTTTATTTTAGGTTGTTGTGACTGACTCTGCAACGGAAGGATCGAAATTTTAATTTCGAGGCATCCACTGTGAAGCCTTAAGGAACAATAATCTAAAATAATATTACTGTCTTTTCAGGGATTATACTAAATTTTAGCATCACATAGGGTTAAAGCAAATATTACCGTACAATTATGCTCTTCTAAAACTTTTTTTGCTTCTAGTATGGTTGTGCCTGTTGTGACCATATCATCGACTAAAACCACTGCCAAACCAGACCTACCTGTGTATTTAAAGTTACGCTTATTATTTTGTCTAAAATTCAAATCTTTTCCAGCATATTTTACAATATTGCTTGCATACAAGGTACCGTATACAGGTTGTAATTTATCCGATTTCAAATATTTACCAAGCAATGCCGTTTGAGAAAAGTCATGACGCGTATGATCATCAATAGGGATGACATGAAGCACTTGCCTAAAATTAAAATCTTGTGCAAATACTTTAAAACTTAATTTTGCTAATATATCAAAAACTTTATCTCCATAAAATTCATATTTACTGTTAATCAATATTTTTACGTCTTCATAAGAATAAAAACTGTAAACAAAAAAATCTTTTTCCAATTCTCTCTTATTCAAAGTTGGACATAATAATTCATTTTGACACTCAATACAAATTATTGGTATTGATACTTGTTCACAAGATAAACATCGCAATATTAACCTTTCATAATACATAATAATTAAAGTTAAACCATCAATATGCGTTCAATGTATATCGATATATTTTCACTTATTAAATTTTAACACAATAAAGGAAAAATAATGCACAGTATTATAGTAGAAAAAGAGTGTGGGTGTTTTAAAAAAAGTGCTTACGAAAATAACATGTCATTTCAATCAAAAGATGATGCACTATTGCAAGCCAATATGATGGCCAATCACATGAACACAAAATTTTGTCAAAAACATGACTTTGAATTACGAGAAGATGGAGATCATTTCATTATTGCAGTGGATGCAAAACAACAAGCTAACAGTGGTTGTTGTGGTGGAGGGCATTGCTCTTAAATAAGACAATAAAAGAGTTGTATTCTAACGATACAACTCATCAAATGTTTTGTTTTTAGATCGCATCAATTCTTTTAAATATACTGCATTGGGTTCTTTATAGATCTTTTTATGCACCGTGTCAAAAATAAGAGGAACACTGTCTTCATTGTGAAAATACGCTAATACTATGTATTGCGGATCGACCACTGTTTTTGTTTTGTATTTAACCGTTTGCTTATTTTCTTTTTGATAACTCATAAGCTTAAGTTTTTTTTCATCAATTCCCATAAGCATCAAAACATAATACTTCATCAATGCAAAATCTTCAGAATCACCCGCTCCTGTTGAGATAAATTCATACGGTGTGGCCCAATAATCTTCTTTTCTCCAATGGTATTGATCCAATAAATAATTCACTTGATTTACAAATTTATTGGCCATATTAAGTTTTTGCAAAAAATTTTTTTTTTGAGATTCTATCAGTAATTTATCCAATAAGTCAAAACGCTGCAGTGTTTTTTTATTGGTTTTTTGTTGAATTTTAGTATAAACCTCTGCACTATTATCGTACATATCATAAGCATGGCTGCATTGAAATAAAAATGCAAAAAGGACAATGGAACCAATAAATTTATTCATCTATATCCTTTGAATCTCTTTAATCCAGCTTAAGTACAGCCATAAAGGCTTCTTGTGGAACATTCACTCTTCCAATTGCTTTCATACGTTTTTTACCTGCTTTTTGTTTTTCAAGCAATTTTCGTTTTCGAGTAATATCCCCACCATAACATTTTGCCGTTACATTTTTTCCTGTTGATTTTACCGTTTCTCTTGCAATAATATCTTTACCAATACTGGCTTGAATAGCTACTTCAAAAAGTTGTCGCGGAATCAACTCTTTAAGTTGTTTAACAAATACACGCCCTCGTGCTTGAGCTTTTTCTTCTGGTACAATGATACTTAATGCATCCACTGCTTCACCCGCAACCAATACATCTAGTTTTTTAAGATTTCCTGGTCTAAAACCAATCACTTCATAATCAAAAGAAGCATACCCTTTGGTTGTTGATTTTAGTTTGTCATAAAAATCCATCACTATCTCATTCATTGGAATATCGTATTCTAGCAATACTCGCTGATTGATGTAGTCCATCTTAACTTGAATTCCTCGTTTATTGTTAAGCAAAGTGATAACATTTCCCAAAAATTCATCAGGAACCAACACCGTAGCTTTTACATAAGGTTCATAAATGCTCTCAATATGATTCACTGCTGGTAAATCTGAAGGATTTTGAATCATCAACTCTTCACCTTTATAGGTTGTTACCTTATAGATAACCGTAGGTGCCGTTGCGATCAAATCAAGATTAAACTCACGCTCAAGTCTCTCTTTAATCACCTCCATGTGAAGCATCCCTAAAAATCCTGTACGAAATCCACTTCCAAGTGCTGTTGAACTTTCTGGCTCATACGATATGGATGAATCATTTAACTGAAGTTTTTCAAGTGCATCTCTAAGATCTTCAAATTTATCTGTTTCAATAGGATACAACCCTGCAAATACAAACGCCTTTGCTGGTTCAAATCCATCAATTACTTCTGCCGTTGGATTTTTTGCATCCGTCATGGTATCACCCACAACAATCGCTTCAGTTGTTTTAACACCTAAAACAACAATACCAATTTCACCGGTTTGTATCTCTTGTGTTTTTTGTCGTTTTAAGGGATGAGGATACATCAAATCAAGCACTTGATGCTCAACTTTTGTATTCATCATTTTAAGCATTTGCCCTTTTTTAATACTTCCTTCAAAAACTCTAACCAGAGCCAAAGCACCTAAATAATTATCAAACCAAGAATCATAAATCAACGCTTTGGTTGAAGCTTTTTCATCGCCGTTTGGAGCGGGAACTCTATCAACAATAGAATCAATCAGATCCTTAACTCCCAAACCTGTTTTGGCTGAAATTAGATTGTTCTCAGTACAATCCAATCCAATCGCTTCTTCAACCTCTTCAAGAACTCTATGCGGATCTGCAGAGGGCAGATCAATTTTATTGACCACAGGCAAAAGAGTCAAATCGTTATCCATAGCAATATATACATTGGCAATGGTTTGCGCTTCAACACCTTGAGTAGAATCAATAATAAGCAAGGCTCCCTCAGAAGATGCTAAAGAGCGACTCACCTCATACGAAAAATCAACATGCCCAGGAGTGTCAATAAGATTAAGTACGTAATGTTCCCCATCTTTAACGTAATCCAATCGTACTGATTGTGCTTTGATTGTGATACCACGCTCTTGTTCAATATCCATAGTATCCATAATTTGTGAGGACATTTCACGATCGGCAACCGATCCACACTCTTGAATAATACGATCAGCTAAAGTTGATTTACCATGATCAATATGTGCAATAATTGAAAAGTTACGAATTTTACTTTGCATTAAACAAACACACTTTGAATAGATTGTTCAGAATGGATACGGGCTATGGCTTCAGCCATCATTTTAGATGCAGTTAGTACAGTAATCTTATCATGTTCTTGCGATAAAGGAATTGTATCAGCAACCACTAATTCGTCCAATGCAGAATCTGTAATTCGATCAAAAGCAGGACCACTTAAAACACCATGCGTACAACAGGCCATAACGCTGTTTGCACCTCGTGCTTTTAAAACATCCGCAGCTTTTGTTAATGTTCCTGCTGTATCAACCATATCATCTAAGATAATAACATCACGACCTTCAACATCTCCAATAATATTCATCACTTCAGATTCATTGGCTTTTTCTCTTCGCTTATCCACAATAACCAAATCAAGACCAAGTTTATCACTGTAAAATCTTGCTCGTGCAACACCACCAACATCTGGACTTGCAATAATTGGGTTTTTTAAATTTTTTGATTTAATGTAATCTAAAAATAAAATTGATCCTAAAAGATGATCAACAGGAATAGAAAAGAAACCTTGAATCTGAGCAGCATGCAAATCAAAAGTGATCACTCTATCCACACCAGCAGTTTCCAGCATATCAGCAACAAGCTTCGCCGTAATAGGAACTCTTGGTGCTGCTTTTTTATCTTGTCGTGCATAACCAAAATACGGAATGACTGCATTGATCTCACCCGCACTGCTTCGTTTAAAAGCATCTACCATAATAAGCAGTTCCATCAAGTTATCATTGGTTGGTACACACGTAGGTTGGATAATAAATACATCATTTCCACGAACAGATTCAGAAATACTCACGTTAATTTCACCATCACTAAATCGATTAACAGTTACTTCTGCTAATTGTGTTCCTAAATGATCCGCAACTTTTTTTGCAAATTCAGGATTTGCCGTACCTGAAACTATTTTATACCCACCCATAATTATTCCTTTTATATCGTTTATTCACTGTATATTTTTTGCGATTATATCTAAAAATATCTTAGAGTGTGATCTATTGCTCTTCTAGTGCGACTGGCTTACCAAAAAAATACCCCTGTGAATAATCAATTCCCAACTCGCTTAAAATTTTAAAAATATTTTCATTTTCAACAAACTCTGCAACGGTTAAAATATTTTGTTCTTTTGCAAAAGAAACAATCGTTTTGACAACTGACAATGAGAAGGTATCATTTTCTATATTTTTAATTAAACAACCATCAATTTTTAAAATATCAGGCTGATAGTCCAATAATCTTTCAAAATTAGAATACCCGGCTCCAAAATCATCTATGGCAATTTTTATTCCATATTGTTTCACCTCATGAATAAAAGACTTGATCACTTTAAAGTCTTTCGCACTTTCATCCTCAAGCAGTTCCAATACCAATCGTGGAGCATCTTTTTTATATTTTTCTAAAAGTTGAAAGAATATATTTCGTGTTGACGTTTTTTCAATGTCCAAAGCAGAGATATTGATAGTAATATCTTTAGAGGTTTGACTTAATGCATCAAAAGAGTTCTGCAAAACAATCGCTGTAATTTGTGAGTAATATTTACCTTTTTTAGCAATATCCAAAAAGAAATATGGAGAGATCACTTCGTTCTCTTCATTAATAAGTCGTACTAAGGATTCATATTTTTCAACCTCTTTGGTTGTGTTGTTCACAATGGGTTGAAAATAAGAGATAATTTTATACTCTTCAAGTGCTTTCTTGACCATCTGTAATGTTTTCATGTTCAATTCTGCTTGAACATGCTCTTTATGCGCTAAACCATTAGCCACAGTGAAGTTTTGTTTAGATTCAGATAATGATTTTAAACCAAATTGCGCATTTTCTAAACACTCTTCACCATAGGCAATACTTAAAATAAAAGATGCATCGTATTCAAAATTTTCAAAACTCAATTTACTCTGTAGCACTTCGTGTTGTAAGAGTTTGAGTTCTTTTATAATCTGATCAATATCTATGTTTTGATTATACAAATCTTTTGCTAGAGCAAATTCACCATTTTCTAATATATACACTTTATCTAAAATACTTGTCTGTGGTAATAAAGTCAATATATGTTTGGCAAACTCCTCTTGAATCATTAATGAAATTTTATGCCCATAAAATACCGATAAGTTTTCATAATCATCAATTTTTAATAAAGCCACAAATGGAGTTTTTGATTCTTCTATGACATCTTGCAACAACTTTTTATGATTCATAACAGCCGTTACATCGTTTCGAATAGCAATAAACTCTATAATCTCACCATTCATATCTAAAATAGGTTTGATGGTCATATCAACATAATACGAATCACCACGCTTATTTATGTTTTTAACAATCCCTTTCCAAATCTTTTTTTGAACTTTAATCGTATCCCAAATATCATTGATAATGGATTCGGGTTGTTTGTATTGTTGCATCTCTTCGTATCGTTGCCCTATGAGTTCTGCTTTACTGTATCCAGACAGTCGACAAAATTCATCATTTACATACGTTAAAACCCCATTAGGATCGACAATAGATACATTGGAACTTTTATCGGTGATCTCTTTGTATTGTTGCAAAAAGTTTTCACTGATGTGTTTTTCGTTGGTTAATTTTATTTTCTCAACAACTTTTTCCAGAACAAAAACAAACTGATCCAACTCGATGGGTTTTAATAAATACCCCTCAACTCCTAAACGAATACTTTCAATAAAAAATCCTGATTCATTATAAGCAGACAATACAAGAACCGGAGTATTTTTATCCATTTCTCTTATTTTTGCAAGCATCCCTAAACCATTTAATTTTGGCATATTGATATCCGTGATAACTAAATCTATATTGTGGTTACAAAATTTATTAAATCCCTCTTCACCATCTTCAGCTACAATTATATTTTCAAAAAATTCCTCAAAAATACATAATGATGCACTTCTTGCCTCTTCATGGTCTTCCACATAGAGTACTTGTAACCCAGAACTGTATTTAATAACATTATCTATTGTATTCATTATTGCCTTTCAATCTGTCTTAAAAGTTTCTTTATAATTATTTGCGTGCACTTGACTATCATATTACTCATATATAATAATGTAAATTTTAACATATTTATAAACTAATTTAGATTAAATAACTTATTTTTCTAAATTTTCCTCAACATCAACATCCCACAACACACTAAATCCATATTCCAAATCAGGTATAATGTATTTTTCATATACATTTTTTGATCCTTTTGCTACAAGACGTACTGCAATTTGTCCCTGCGTAAGCAACTGCTTTACTTCACGCTCACCAATACCTCGTTTCCCATAACGAAATAAACGATCACCCCATAATTTATAGGTACATGTAGAGTCACTGCTGGGTTCCCACAATTCACCATCTTCAGTCATCACTTTGTTATTGGAACATTTATAGAGTTTAACGTTTCTGCTAGCAATAGTTTTTTTATCCACAAAAATTGATCCATCATCGCAATATGGACAAGCACAAATATACCTTCCCAAACTAATTTCCCATTACTATTTGACCTATATTGGCCACTAACATTAGGTACCAAGAGGTGTTAATATCGTTTAAAAACTCCATGTTTAGATTTTAACTCTGTATAAAATTTGGATTCAGCTTAAGCAACACTAAATCTGCTAACATATTGCCTAATAAAGTTAAAAATGCCCCAATGATTAAAATCCCCATTATCACGGGGTAATCTCTACTTAAAGCACTTTGGTAAAACAATAATCCCATCCCATCAATGGAAAAAATCGATTCTAAGATAACCGAACCTCCAATAAGCCCAGGCAAAGATAAACCAAGAAGGGTGATTACAGGTGGGTATAAATTGGGTAAGATGTAATATCGCAATAACTTTTTACCCCCAATACCTCGTGCTTTTGCAAAAAATATATAATCACTTTTTAAAATCTCAATCGTTAAAGATCGAATGTATAAAGTCAAACTCCCAATCCCGCCAAATACCATAATCGATATTGGCAGAACCAAATGCCACGCCACATCAGCATAATATTCAAATCCCGTAGCACCAGAGATAGAATGCAAACCAGCAATAGGTAAAACTTCAAACGTTACAGCAAATACTAAAACCCCCAGTAAAGCCAAATAAAACGAAGGCATGGAGAAACTAATCAATGAGAGTTGACCCACAAAACGATCAAACCAAGAGTTCTGACTCAACGCTGCTTTGATACCCAAATACAAGGACAAAACAAACACTAAAAACATGCTAATAATATTGATGGTCAAGGTTATGGGGATACGCGCAAGTATCTCATCTTTGACCATCTCTCCACTACTAAAAGAGATCCCAAAATCAAGCTGAACAATAGCGCTGATCCACGAAAAAAATTGCACGTATAAAGGTTTATCCAAACCGTAAATTGTTTTTAAATGCTGAATCGATTCTTCTGTAATATTAGGATTGAGTTCCCCTGAAGCAAAAAAACTGTTGGGTGCTAAATTTATGGCTAAAAATGAGATAATAGATATAATAAGCAGCATCACAGCTAGATAAACAATCTTACGTAAAAACAGTTTCATCGTAAAGCCACTACAGCAATTGCCAAACCACCATCATGGGTAATACTCAATGAACAATGATTAATATTAAACTTTTTACGTAATCTTTTACGGTATTTTAAAACAGGTTGTCCCAATTTTGTTTTAGAAATTTTTAGATCATGAAAAGCACACTGTGCACCAATACCAGTACCAATCGCTTTGGATGCTGCTTCTTTAGCAGCCCAAAATCCTGCAGCGCTTGATGCAGAAGTGACTAAGGCAATCTCTTTTTTAGACAAAAACCTCTGCAACGCTTTTTCACCCCAACGATCCATCATTTTTTCAATTCGATCAATCACCACCACATCAACACCAATCATAATGCTAAGTACCTTTCAAGAATAATTTTTGCTGCTAATGAATCAATACGGCCGTCACGTTTATGTTTGATCTGTCCTTTGATAAGATCTTCAGCCTCAATGGAACTCATATCTTCATTTTGTTTAATCACTTCCCCATCAAATTCTAAAAGCGTTAAAAAATGATCGATTCGACGTTGCATCTGGGGTGAACTTGCTGGATAACCCACAATAAGTGCATCAATCTCCCATTCTTTTAATAAAATCAAACAATCCCGTGAAGCTTGATTTCTATTTTTTCGCAATACTGCATTTAGTGGAGTGACAATATCGCTGGCCAAACAAATTGCTACACCAATACGTTTTAATCCAATATCCAAAGCTGCATATTTTTTTGCCAAAAAACTTTTCCCTAACCTATCAGTTCATTGGCAATATCAAATTTATTACCCGTCATGAGATGAATTTTTGGATGCAACTCTTGAATCTGATCAAAAATATTTTTACTCAATCTCATTCCCACTTTATGCTCTTCATATTCATTTAATTTGCTTGAGTGACTCAACTCATCAATCCAAGCACTAGGAACATGAATACCAGGTACATGTGATGATAAAAATTGCGCTGTTCTTAGTTTTGTAATAGGGAAAATTCCCATGATTAACTGTGCATCTTTACGCTCATCATTGAATTGTGCTGTTACATTATTAAACATCTCCAAAAGTGCTTTAGCATTATCAATATCGTATACGGGTTGAGTGATAATTCCCAAGGCACCATTTTGTATTTTTTTAAACAATTTCTTTTCTAAAGATTTTAATGATTTTGCATATGAATTTGTAACCGCAAAAGGATAAATTGGTCGCGGTGCATATTTAAACGGCTTTCCTGAATAATCCATACCGTTGTTAAATGATTTTATCATCTCCAATAGCATCACACTATTGCCTTCAAAAACCCCTTTTGTATTGGGCTGATCACTCATTTTTGCAGGATCTCCTGTCAGAGCTAATACCGCTCGTACATCAAAATCATTTGCTCCTAATAGATCTGATTGCAAGGCGATCTTATTTCGATCTCGCATACTCATGGTTGCAATCGTTGGCAATTTAAACTCATTTTGAAGTTTCAGTGCTGCAAACATTGCATTGTATTTAAGTTTGGCCAGAGGATTATCCGTACAACTAAACCCATCTACTCTTTCATGAAGTTTATAATTGTAAATTTTTTCAATAATACTTTCCATGTTTGGGGCATGCATTGGAGTTGTTTCTAAGGTGAGAAAACTATCTTGCTGTAACTTTTCTAATAATTTATCAAACATATTGATTAAACCTTTTTCATTCTAATTAAGGCATTGTATCTAAACAAACCAATTAGCTTAATAAGTTAAATATAAATCTACGTAAAAATGCTATACAGTAAAATATAACTATTTTTAGCACAGTGATTTTATTTTTGATTTCAAAAATATTGACATTATAAATCTAGTTAGATATAGTCATTGGTCTGCTACTTTTTTTATGCAATAAAAATAGTTTTTAGACGTAACTTTTTATCTTTTATTAAATCCATTTTTACAAGTTTTACTTCTTTATTGTCATATTTTTTATAAAACTCAATACTAAATAAAACAACCTTATTTAATTTTGACCCGCAAGTAGCCATTTGGATCTATGTTCATATGAAAAAGCAATTAAGACTTAAAACATTGACTTAAAGATTTTTTTGTTACAATCGCCACAATATAAAAAAGAGGAACACACATGAAACTAGCTGTATTTGATTTTGACTCTACTTTAATGGATGGAGAAACCATCGATTTTTTAGCACAAGAACTTGGTATTAAAGAACAAGTTGCCACTATAACCGAACAAGCCATGAGAGGCGATCTTGATTTTTTTGAATCTTTAGTGACGCGTGTGGAGCTGCTCAAAGGATTATCGTATCCAAAAGCAGTTGAGATATGTGCCAACCTCCCTTTGATGCCTGGAGCTCATGAAACCGTTGCTAAACTGCAAGAACAAGGCTATAAAGTAGTTTGTTTTTCAGGTGGGTTCCGTATTGGAACAAGTCCTGCTAAAGATAAATTAAATCTTGATGCAGACTTTTCAAATGTTTTACACCATAAACATGACGTTCTTTCTGGACTTGTTGGAGGAGACATGATGTTTGATTACAGTAAAGGTGATATGATCCAACGTATTCAAGGACTTCTTGGAATTACAGCAAAGCAAACTTTAGTTGTAGGTGATGGAGCCAATGACCGTAGCATGTTTACCCATGCTGCTAAAAGAGTTGCATTTTGTGCTCATGATATTTTAAAAAAAGAAGCCAATATTATCATTGAGACAAAAGATTTAACACAAATATTAAAGGAGATTTAATGCGTTTAAAACAAGAAATAAACTATTCACTGTGGTGTGATTTTGTAGAGCGTGATTTTTTAGAAAATGAGTTTCAAGAGATTATTAACAATGAAACAGTTCAAGGAGCTACGAGTAACCCAGCAATTTTTGAACAATCAATCTCTAATTCACCTGCATACGCACAACAAAAACTGATGTTGCAAGCCAATCATCCTAAAAAAATCTATGAACAATTAGCCATCACCGATATCAAGCGAGCAGCTCAAATCATGCACCCTTTGTACGAAAAAGATAAAAATGATGGATTTATCTCCATTGAAGTGGATCCAAGTTTATGTGATGATATGATGGGAACCATTGAAGAAGGGGCACGACTCAATGCTCAAATCAATGAAGAAAATGTGATGATAAAAGTCCCCGCTACTGAAGCAGGATATGGAGCCATGAGAGAACTTACCTCTATGGGGATTCACGTTAATGCAACCTTGATCTTTTCACCCCAACAAGCTATAGAGTGTGCAAAAGCATTGGATGAGGGCATAGCGCACAGTGGACGTGATATCAAAGCGGTGATCTCCGTTTTTGTTTCTAGGTTTGATCGATTGTGTGACAAAGAGTTATCAACAAAAAAACTTCAAACATCCAAATTAGGTATTATGAACGCAGCATTATGTTATCATGAAATTCAAAAGTTTGATAATGCTAACATACGTACGCTCTTTGCTAGCACCGGAGTAAAAGGTGATACCTTAAAACCCAGTTATTATATTGATGAACTTATTTATCCAAACAGCGTTAATACTGCACCTTTAGCGACTATCAAGGCATGGGTGCAAAATGGAGTAAAAGAGCCAACTAAACTACCTACACTTCAAGAGTGTCAAGATTATTTTGCCGCATTGAAACATGCTCAAGTAGATATGCCAAAAATTTATGCCACTTTACTTAAAGATGGGTTAGATGCTTTTAAGGTCTCTTTTATCCAATTATTGGAAAAAGTACTTAAGTAGATTCGTAATATAAAGTTGATTTTAGGTAAAATCTTCAATTATTTCAAAAGATGAGTTAAAACAAAGGATTACAGATGTGGACCCCAAATAGCTGGAGAGATTTTCCAATTAAGCAACAACCAACTTATAAAGATATGAGTAAATTATTAAAAGTAGAAAAAGAGCTAAGCAGCTATCCTCCACTTATTTTTGCCCAAGAAGCACGAAGATTAAAAGCGGATTTAGCTAAAGTATGCGAAGGTGATGCATTTTTACTTCAAGGTGGAGATTGTGCAGAAAGTTTTGCTGCTTTTGATGCCAACAACATCAAATCACTCTTTAAAGTGATGATGCAAATGGCTGTAACCATGACTTTTTCAGGTGGGAAACCCGTTGTAAAAGTTGGACGTGTTGCGGGTCAATTTGCCAAACCACGAAGCAGTGATTTTGAAACGGTTAACGGAATTGAACTCCCAAGCTATCGAGGAGACATCATCAATGATGTAGGATTCGATGAAAAATCACGAACTCCTTCACCTAAAAGAATGCTCAAAGCATACAATCAAAGTGCGGCAACCATGAACCTCCTACGAGCTTTTGCACGTGGTGGTATGGCAAACTTGCATAACGTACACAGCTGGAATCAAGATTATTTAAAAAACAATGAATTGGGCGTAAAATACGAAGAACTAGCAACAAAAATCTCTGAAACATTACAGTTTATGGAGAGTTGTGGAATCAATCCAAGCAATACTGCACAGCTTGCACAAACGGTTCTATATACTTCTCATGAAGCACTTTTATTAAATTACGAAGAAGCTTTAACGCGACAAGACAGCTTGACCAATGATTGGTACAATTGTGCTGCGCATATGTTGTGGATTGGTGATCGAACACGAGATCTTGATGGCGCACACATCGAATACTTCAGAGGG